>JANNVM010001295.1:0-21227 GCA_031414455.1 Verrucomicrobiota bacterium | reverse complement strand
CCCGCGGGTTGGTTTGAGTCCGGCGATGCCATTGAAGGCCGCCGGCACACGACCGGAGCCGGCGGTGTCCGTGCCCAGTGAGAAAGCGCAGAGCCCCGCGGCGACAGCCACCGCCGAGCCGGAACTGCTGCCGCCGGAGATGAACCCGTCATCGAAGACACACCGCGGAATCCCATGCGGCGAACGCGTGCCGACGAGTCCCGTGGCAAACTGGTCCATGTTCGTCTTGCCCAGCGGAATGGCTCCGGCGGCGCGCAATTTCGCAACAACGGTGGCGTCGCCCGCGGCAATATAGCTGAACTCAGGACACCCGGCGGTCGTCGGCCATCCGGCCACATCAATGTTGTCCTTCACGGCAAACGGCACGCCATACAGTGGCAGCGCTGGATCGTCAGGCAGCGATGCCAGCACCAAATCGAGAGATGGCCGCCAAATCCAAACGGCATCATCGCCGCGGGCTTCGATTCGCTGCCACCATGTGCGGACCAGCGACTCGAGGGGGGCTCCGGAGGCGAGGGATTCGCGGATGGAGGCGAGCGTGATGCGGGAAAAGTTTTGCATGGCGTTAGGTGACAACGACGGCGAGCACCTGACCGGGACGCACTTCGCGACCGGGAGCCGTGCGCAGTTCCTTGATCACGCCGGAAACAGCCGACGTGACCGTGATTTCCATCTTCATCGCTTCAAGGATGGCGATCTTGTCTCCCGCACGGATGTGCTGGCCTTCCTCGACGCAAAGCTGCCATACATTGGCATTCATCGGTGCCTTGATGGCGGTGTGACCGTCCGGCATTGGGAGTTCGATGCCATCCGCAGCGTTCTCCGCCGTCGGATCCGGAGCAACATCGAGCCCCGCGGCTTTCCAGCGATCCCGCTCTTCACCAAAGGCGGTCTCGCGCTTCGTGCGGAACGCGGCGGCTTCATCATACACTGATGCCAGCAGCGCACGGTAGTCGCGCACTTTGAAAACTGTTGCCTCAATGCGCGGCACGAACCGCCCGCGCGGGAAGTCATCGCGCAATTGCAGCAGTTCCTCAGCGCTGACTTCGTAGAAACGAATCTGATCGAAGAAGCGCAGCAGCCAGGGTTTTCCCGCTTCGAAGCAATCGGTCACGCGCCAGGTGTTCCACATTTGAATAGTGCGGCCGATGAACTGATAGCCGCCCGGACCTTCCATGCCGTAGATGCACAGATAGGCCCCGCCGATGCCAACGGAATTCTCCGCGGTCCAGGTGCGCGCGGGATTGTACTTGGTGGTCACCAGCCGGTGCCGCGGATCCATCGGTACGGCCACGGGCGCGCCGAGGTAAACGTCGCCGAGTCCCAGCACAACGTAGCTGGCATCGAAGACGATGCGCTTCACGTCTTCGATGGAGTCGAGGCCATTGATGCGGCGGATGAATTCCAGATTGCTTGGGCACCACGGCGCATCGGGACGCACGCCGGACATATACTTCTCAATCGCGAGCCGGCACGCGGGGTCGTCCCACGACAGCGGCAGATGCACAATGCGCGACGGCACCGTCATTTCGTCCAGCGCCGGCAGGGCGAGGTCCATCCGACGGATGGCGGCGAGGAGATCATCGCGGCGCAGCCGGCGGGAATCGAAGTGAATCTGGAGTGAGCGAATGCCCGGAGTGAGGTCTATAATGCCCGGCAGACCGGCCTTCTGCACGGCATGCATCAGCGCGTGGGCGCGCAGGCGCAGTTCGAAATCCAGCACGGGAGCGCCGTATTCCACGAGGAGATAGTCGTCGCCGGACTGACGAATTTTCAACTCCGGCAACTCGCCGCGGGCGGGATCGGTGAGAAGCACGGCGCTGACCTCACCGGCTGTCAGGCGACTGACGGGTGCTGCGGCAACAGGTGTCAGGCTGCGCAGCGATTCCTCCTGAGCAACGCGGAGGGCCGCCGCCGCCTCAGGCGTTAGGAGAAAAAACCGGACTGTGTCTCCCGGTTTTAGCTGGCCCGTTTTCCACAGTTCCGCCTCCACCACACACGCCGGACAAACAAAGCCGCCAAGGCTCGGCCCGTCCGGCCCGAGGATGATCGGCATGTCACCGGTGAAATCCATGGCGCCGACGGCGTAGGCGTTATCGTGGATGTTGGACGGATGCAGGCCGGCCTCGCCGCCATCGGGTCGTGCCCATTGCGGGCGCGGCCCGATGAGGCGCACGCCGGTGCGGGCTGAGTTGAAGTGGACTTTCCATTCATGGCTGAAGATGATTTCCACGTCCTCCGGCGTGAAGAAGTCAGGCGCTCCATGCGGTCCGTAGAGGACGCCGATCTCCCATTCTGACGTGAGCGGGGCGAGCAGGGCGGTGCCTTTGGTGGAGTGGGCTTCCAGTCCACCTGTATTCATTGATGAAACCGGTGGGCTGGAAGCCCACTCCACGAGACGCAGCATGTCGCCTGGCTGCAAGGTTCTGCCGCCGTGGCCGCCAAATCCGCCGAGTGTGAAAGTCGCGGCACTGCCGAGATATTCCGGCACTTCGATGCCTCCCCGCACCGTCAGACAGGCCCGGCAGCCGGCGGCAGCCAGGGCACCCATCGCAAGTGTCTGACCTGCGGCGACCTCGACAGGAATTGCCAGCGGCACAGCTTTGCCGTCAAGTTTTGCGCCCATGTCAGCGCCGGTTAGGCAAATAACGGCGGCAGCATGAAACTTCAGCGTGGCGCCGCTCATGGTCATCTCCAAACCGGCGGCGGACTCGAGATTGCCGAGGAGCCGGTTTCCCAGCCGAAAAGAGTAGGCATCCATCGGTCCGCTCGGGGGCACGCCTACGTGCCAGTAGCCCAGCCTTCCGGGCCATGCCTGCACGGTGGTGAAGGTGCCGGATTCGAGCACTTCGATGGCCCGTGCCGTGCAGGACAGGGATTTCAGGGTGGCGGTAATGGTCTCACCGCGGGTGAAGGTATCGCCGGCCACGATTTCCGCGAGGTAGGCGAGGTTCGTCTCCACGCCGCTGATGTCCGTGGCCTGGAGCGCCTCCAGCATGCCGAGCCGGGCGGTTTCGCGCGTCTCCGCATGAACGATGATCTTGCCGAGCAGCGGGTCGTAATGCGGCGTCACTTCTGTGCCTGTCCGAATCCAGTGGTCACAGCGGACGCCGGGAGGCCAGACGACTCTGGTGAGGCGGCCGGTGCCGGGCCGGAAGTCACGCGCAGGATCTTCGGCATAGATGCGCGTCTGGATGGAATGTCCGCGCGGCAACCTGGCCAATTCGCTCAAGTTGAGAGGTTCCCCGGCGGCGAGGCGCAGCATCCACTCGACGAGATCAATGCCCAGCACCATCTCGGTCACGCCATGCTCGACCTGGAGGCGCGTGTTGACTTCAAGGAAGTAGAAGTCGCCGGTATCGGCATCGAAGACGAACTCGACGGTGCCTGCTGAACGATAGCTGATGGCTTCCCCGAGTTTCACCGCCGCCGCGGCAAGCGCGGCACGGGTCTCATCTGTCAGGCCGGGAGCGGGAGTCTCTTCGATCACCTTTTGATTCCGGCGCTGCGCCGAGCAATCGCGTTCGCCCAGGGCCACAACGCGGCCCCTGCCGTCACCGAAGATTTGCACCTCCACATGCCGTGCCCGTTCGACGAATTTTTCCAGATAGACGCCGCTGTCGCGGAAGTTGGCGGCACCCAGACGCTGCACGCTGCCGAGGCTTTCGCGCAACTCTGTTTCGTTGTGGCACAGGCGCATGCCAATGCCGCCGCCGCCGGCGGTGGCTTTGAGCATTACCGGATAACCAACGCGCGAGCCCTCGCGGATCGCTTCGGATTCATCGGCCAGCAGAGTACTCCCTGGAAGCAGCGGCACGCCGCAGGCCGCCGCAACTTCCCGCGACGTATGCTTCAATCCAAATTTCCGGATCTGGTCCGGCGTGGGGCCGGCGAAGGCGATGCCCGCGACTTCGCAGGTGGCGGCGAACTCCGCGTTCTCACTGAGAAAGCCGTAGCCCGGATGCACCATCGTGGCCCCGGTCTCGCGCGCGACCGCGAGGATCGTGTCTGCGCGCAGATAGGAATCGCGGGCCGCCGCAGGCCCGATGGCGACGGCTTCGTCCGCATCCTCCACGTGCTGCGCGAGACGGTCGGCTTCGGAATAAACCGCCACTGTGCGCAGGCCGAGCGCCCGCGCCGTGCGGATGATGCGGCAGGCAATTTCACCGCGGTTCGCAATGAGGAGTTTTCCGGTTAGTCCCATATGAGGAGCCGTATGGGCGTGGGGTTGTAGGCGTTGCAGGGATTGTTGAGTTGCGGGCAGTTCGAGATCAGGGCGACGACATCGCGTTCTGCCCGCATCTCCACATAACGGCCGCCGGCGCTCACGCCGTCGGCAAAGGATAGTCCGCCTTCCGGTGTGACGGGGACGTTCATGAAGAAATTGATGTTATGAGTGATGTCCGCCTTCGTCGCGCTGCGGCCCCATTTCTGCAGATGAAGCATGAAGGTGTCGCGGCAGGCGTGCATCCACCGTTTGTCGAGTGCGTAGCGGACCTGGTTCGATTCTGTGGCGCAGGCACCGCCGATGGTGTCATGCCGCCCGCAGGTATCCGCGGTGATGGTTAGGAGCACATCGCCACCCGACGAATAGAGTGGCGTGCCGGTAGTGAGATAAAGGGCACTCTGACGGCGAATCGTATCCTGCGCGCTGTAGCGATTGGCAAAATCGAGGGCGTCGTAGAACAGGGTGTCGGCGGCCTGATTGCCCTCGAGGTCAACGATGCGGAACGACTGTCCGGCTTTGATGGGGTGCATCCAGCCGTCGCCGGCTCCAAGCGTGTGCCTGTAAATGGCGCGGTCAGGTGCCAGGGAACTCTCGGTGTAAATCAGGGCGCTCATGTCAGGCGAGCCAGCGTTCCGTGAGGGTGAAGGCGCGCTGATTTTCCGCACGGAAGTTGCGGCAGAAGTCGTCCGGCCCTGGCGGCGGTCCGCTCAGCACTGAGAGCTGCACCGGTTTCGGTGCGTATTGCGGATGCGGGTCCAGCGGGTGCTGGCAAGTGGTGAGCACAATCAAGACGGCCGTTTCCGCACGCAGGTCCACGCTGTCCCCGGCCGAAGAATTGCCGGCGTGGAATGTGAGGCTGCCGTCTTCCCCGGCATCGAGGCGGGAGAAGAAGTTCACGTTGGCGGCCAGGTCCCGCGGGCCGAGGCCGTGCTTGCCCGCTTCGACAAGAAAGTTGTCGTGCGCATTGCGGTACCAGCCGTTGCGCGCCTCCTGATAGGTTCGTTCGCCGTATTTTGTCCGCACATCCGCCGCATCGCTGTGGCCGCCCAGCGGATCGTGCCAGCCCACGGCATCCGCAGTGATGGAAAGGAGCGCGCGGCCCATGTCGCTCATGAGCACGTGCCCGCGGGTGAGCTTTGCGGCGTATTGAGCCTTCAAGGTGTCCGGCAGGTTGAGACGGTCGGACACAGCCGAAGCATTCCATGCCATGAGTGAGACGTTGGCCCCGCCCCCCGGATCGGTAAGGCGCAGCACGCGATGCCGCCGAAGCACGGCGGACCAAAGGCCGCCGCCGGGCACGTGTTCTTCATAAAGTGGAGTCAGGGTCGGAGGCATGAGGAAGGCGAAAGTATAAAGACGCAAGAGCGGCGGAGTCGATGCAATGGAAGCGGCGGGAGTTCATTCCACATCATCCCCGGCGTCGGTCATGCGGGCGAGAGGCAGCAGGTCCTCGTCAGGTATTTCGCGGGGTGGATGGATGAGTTCCTCCAGCCGTGCCTTCACAGCGAGGAACTCCGGGCTGTGAAACTGCGCCGCGGAACGGGGCCGGGGCACAGGATTGCTGATGATCTCGCGCAGCCCGCCGGGATTGGTGCCGAGCACGAGGATGCGGTCGGACAGGAAGACGGCTTCGTCCAAATCGTGTGTGATGAAGAGGATGGTGATGTCCACTTTTTTCCAAATTTGGAGGAGGTACATCTGCATTTGGGCGCGGGTCTGCGCATCCAGCGCTCCGAACGGCTCGTCCATGATGAGGATACGCGGTTCATTTGCCAGCGCGCGGGCAATGGCGACGCGCTGCTTCATGCCGCCGGACAATTGATGAGGGTAGCTGTCCTCGACAGTGCCGAGGCCCACCATGTGCAGCCATGAGCGCGCCGATTCCTCGGCAGCCATATCACCCTGACCCTTGAGTTTGAGCCCGAACATCACGTTCTTCTTCACCGTGAGCCACGGAAAAAGCGTGTAGCCCTGGAAGACCATGCCGCGGTCCGGCCCCGGCCCGGTGACGGGATTTCCACTCAGCCGGATGACACCGCCGCTGGCTTCATCAAGCCCGGCCACGATGCGAATGAAGGTGCTTTTTCCGCAGCCGGACGGTCCGATCACGGTGATAAACTCACGGCGGTGAACGTCGAGATCCAGGCCGTCGAAGACTGTGTGTTCGCCGCCGCCGGAACTGCGGAAGGAGCGTTTCAATCCGCGCACTTCGAGAATGACAGGACGCTGCCGGATGCGGTCGAAACGGGCGGCAACGTCCGGCGTTAGGCTCCGGTAGTCTGCGGAGAGTGTGTTCATGCGGCGGGAGGAGAGGCGCGGCGCACCGGTTGCGCTCCAGGAAAGAGCCCGCGCCCGGGTTTTGCCACCCACACCTGGAGGCGCTGGAGCCAGCCCGGGCCGGAAGCGGGCCGCCGCCACGGGAAGGCGACGCGACCCAGCCGCGCCAGCAGGAGATCGGTAAAGAATCCAATCAGGCCAATGATGATGATGGCGGCAAAGACGTTTTCGAACTGACGATAGCGCGCCTGCTGATTGATAAAAAAGGTGATGCCCGAGGTAGTGCCAACAATTTCCGAAACGATGAGATAAGTCCACGCACAGCCCAGCAGAATGCGCATGTCGGTGTAGATGTCAGGGAGTGAAGCCGGGATGATGACGCGCCAGACAAGCTGGCGTTTGTTTGCGCCGAGCGTTTGGGCGGCCTCGACGAGAGCCGGGTCCGCCTTGCGGACGCTGTTGGCGATGACGAGCACCATGGGAAACAGCGTGCCGATGAAGATAATGGCGATCTTTGGCGCATCGTAGATTCCCAGCACAGCGACACACAGCGCCCCAAAAACCGGAGCCGGCAGATAGCGGAAGAACTCGACGAAGGGTTCGATCAAGCCCCCGAAGAAGCGGAACGTGCCGCATAGAATACCGAGCGGCACCCCCGCGACGGACGCCAGCAAGAAACCCCAGAAGATGACGGAGCAACTGTGCCGCAGACTCTGATGGAGCCATGGCTCACTTTGCAGCCGGGGCTCCGTGGTGAACGCGGTGTAGAACGCTTTGGCCACTTTGTGAGGAGCGGGCAGATAGACAGGATTCACGCGATAACCTGTCGCGGTAGCGAGCCCCTCCTGTTTTGCTTTGGCATTCTCCGCCGCGAAATCCGCGATGGGAATATCCATGCCCTCAGAGAAGAACTCAATCTCACCCGGATCGGTGACATGCACCAGCGGATGCCAGAGCCACGGCACATAACTCACGGCGCACCACAGTCCCAGCGGCAGCAGAAACGAGCCCAGCATAAGCAGCAGCCTGCGCCGCGCCGGGAGTTCCTTCTTAAGCCCAAGAAAGTCGCGATCCATGATCAGCGCGGGGCCGCGGATTACTTTTTGTTGAGCGATTGCACGATACCGGGAGCGATGTAGTTCTCTGCTTTCTGGCTTTCCTTGTAGACCTTGTTGTCGAGGTTGAATTTGTTGGCCACGGCGATGGAACCGTAGAGCGAATCCAAGCCCTCGCCTTTCTTGAGAGCCTTCAGGGCCTCAGCCGCCGTGAGCAGTTTGGTGCCGGGAAGGTTGGCTTTATAAATGTCAGGCTCGACTCCGACCCTGGCCGCCATGATTTTGACGGCATCGTCCTGAGTCCTGGGATCGAGAACGTAGTCCACACACTTGTAATAGACCTTCACATACTTTTCCCAGTCCGCCTTCCGTTTGGCGAGACTGGTTGGACTTACGGCCAGCACATCGTAAATAAGCCCCGGCGCATCCGCACTGGTGAAGAGCGGCTTCGATTGCGGCACGGCTTTCAATGCCTGGCCGGAAACCGGGTACCATGCGCCCACCGCGGACACCTGACCGGAAGCGAGCACCTGTGGCGTTTCGTTGGTGGCAGTGTTCACGAGTTCCACGTCCGCCTGCTTCATCCCGTTTTTCTCCAGCGCCTTCATCAGCAGCAAGTGCTCGACGAGTGTGAGTTCGAGACCGACTTTCTTGCCCTTGAGCGCCTTGATCGAATCCACGCCCGGTTTGCCAATGATCATGTCGTTGCCATTCGAATAATCCAGGACGGCAATAAACTTGCTTTTCGCGCCACTTGCGCCGGAGACGATGGCGTCCGCGGCCACAACGGTCACTGCGTCCACTTTGCCCGCGGCGAAGGCATCAATGGACGGAAGGTAGTCAAACCACAACAGTTCAACCTCAATGCCCGCCTCCTTGAACCAGCCCTTCTGTTTGGCGACTTCGATGAGCGTGAAGCCTGGCCAGTCGGAGTAGGCAACTTTGAGCGGCTCGGCGGCTGGGGCGGCGAGAGAGAGGAGAATGAGAGATGCGAAGAGGGCAGTGAGTTTGCGCAGATTCATAGAGGTGAGCCGGTAGTGAGACACCCACCGAAAGCAGGGGGCGTGCCACCGAATGGGTTGGTATGGGGAAGTTTTCCAATCGTATGAAAAATCACAGGACGGCGCTGTGGCACGGCGGTTGCTTGAGCGGAGAACCGACATGGCAGCAACCAACATCGGCACCGGCGCAGCGGCTGTCCCGGCACCTCCTTGCCTGATTATTTCGCGGCTGGTCGCGGAGGCTTCGGCGCGCCCGGAATTCGAACAGATTGCGCTCATCGCTGAGCGCCGGCTGCTCTTAAAACGCCGCTGGCGGGGAAAGGCGCAGGATGGAACGGAGTTTGGCTTCGATCTGGATTCACGACTGCACGATGGCTGTGTAATTCATCAAACAACTGAAGCCGACTACGTGATCCGGCAGGTACGTGAGCCGGTCTATGTAGTGCGTCCCGCGACCGCAGGCCAAGCGGCGCTGCTGGGCTGGAAAATCGGCAACCTGCATATGCCGGTGGAAATCACCGATGGCGAAATCCGGACGACGCACGATCCGTCCGTGCTGCAACTGCTGGAGCGTGAAGGCTGGCCCTTCGAAGAGTCCACTATGCTGTTCAATCCTTTGCGCGTCATTGCTCATGCTCCCTGAGTGGCTGCCCTGGCTGCTCCAGGTTAATGATTCCCAATTTCCGTCCGGAGCCTACGCGCACTCACTGGGTCTCGAAGAACTGGTCCAGCGGGGGATCGTGAGCACACCGGATGAACTGGAAACCTTTCTCCACCAGCAGATCGTACCTTCGCTGCTCGCATTTGAAATTCCCTTTCTGCTCCGGGCGCACACCGCAGCGACCATGGAGGACGCCGCTGCGCTCCGCGCTCTGGATGTGGAGATGGATGCATGGAAGCTGGCGGGGGAGTTGCGCGCGGCGAGCCGGCAGTTGGGATCGCGGCGGCTCGCACTCGTGCGCAAACTAACACCCTCAACCCTGCTGGACCACTATGCCGAAAGTGGCGCGCCCTGCCATCATCTCATCGTCTGCGCGCTGGAACTGCGCACCATGCCGCCCGAAGCCGCGGCGTGTGCGTTCGCCTATCAAACGATGGGCGGCTACACCAGTGCCTCGTTGAAACTGCTCCGCATCGGGCAGGAGCGTGTCCAGACTTTGCTCCGCGGTGCCGTCTGCGAATTGCTTTCCGGGTTCTCCCGCCGGCCGCCGGTGGCGGGAGGCCGCGTTGGCTGGTTCAATCCCCTGCTCGAGATCGCTTCCATGCGCCATGCGCGGGCGGCGGAGCGCCTTTTTATCTCATGAATGCAACCAAACGTCCGTTCCGTCTCGGCATCGGCGGCCCCGTGGGCTCCGGCAAAACCATGTGCGTGCTCCGGCTTTGCCAGTGGCTGCGCGACACGTATTCGCTCGCCGTCATCACCAACGACATATACACCCGCGAGGATGCCGAATTTCTCCTGCGGCAAAACGTGCTCCCCGCGGACCGGGTGAAGGGTGTGGAAACCGGAGGCTGCCCGCACACCGCCATCCGCGACGACATCAGCATGAACATGGCTGCCGTGATTGAGTTGGAACAGCGTCACCCCGACCTCCATCTCATCCTCATCGAGAGCGGCGGCGATAATCTATCTGCGACGTTCTCGCCGGAGCTGGCGGATGCCTTCATTTTCGTCATTGATGTCGCCGAGGGGGACAAGATTCCACGCAAGGGCGGCCCCGCTATCCGGCACAGCGATCTGCTGCTCATCAACAAGACCGACCTTGCCCCGTTCGTGGGTGCCGATCTCAATGTCATGGCGCAAGACTCCAAAGCCATGCGTGGCGGACGCCCGTTGATCTTTGCCGATCTGAAGTCGGAGAAAGGCAAAGGGGAACTGCTGGCTTGGCTCACTAATGAGTATCTTTTTGTGCCGCCGAAGATCGAACGTGGCGTAGAATGAAAGGGCACCTTCATCTCACGGTTTCTGCCGATCCGGCCGGTCGCACATATCTCCGTGCTCAGTCGTTCCGGGCACCGCTGCACTTGAGCAAGGCTCACACCGACGAGGGCGCGCTTGTGGTGAACATCGTCAATCCCACCGCGGGGCTGTTCGATGGCGACGAAGTGGAAATGTGCGTGAAAGTGGAAGCCGGCAGCCGCCTTGTCCTGACAACTCCCAGCGCCGGGCGTGTCTATCGGTCGGGCACCGGCCGGGGGGCGATGGTGCGCCAGCGGATGGAGGTGGCACCGGGATCGTTTGCTGAATTTTTCCCGGAGTTGTTCATTCCCCAGGCCGGTGCCCGTTACCACCAGCAAACACAATTGCACGTCGCGGAGGGTGGTCAGCTTTTGTTCTGCGAATGGCTGGCTCCTGGTCGAGTCGCGCGCGGGGAGGTTTTCGCCTATGAGGAATTGCAGTGGGACATGGACATCGTCTGCGGAGACCAACTCATCGTGCGGGAACGGTTCCGGCTTTCTCCGGACGATTGCAGCCTTGCTGCGCTGCGGACAGCTTTCCCCCATTCACACTATCTGGGTATTTTTGCCATCGGGTGGCCGGAGTGGCCCGGGGCAGCACTGGACGTGCTGACGGGGCCATCCGTCTATGCCGGGCATGGACCGTTGGCCACCGGGGGCGGGATAGTAAAAGTGCTGTGTGCCGACAACCTTTCCGCCCGCAGAACGTTTCAAAGCTTACGGGAGATCTTTTACACGGCTCTTGGCCGGCCTGCACCGAATCTTCACCGGATTTAAAGGCTCAGGAGAGCATGGCGGGGAGTGGAGTGAACGCTGGCTGCATTGCGGCGCTGCAGGCTGCTGGCCGCGGAGAAAATCACGACCTGTGAGGCCGCCGGCGAACTGTTCGACGTGCAACTGGCCCGGCAACGATGCACACCATCCCAGCCGTAATGCCGGCCTGACACCCGACGCCGCGGGGGACGGAATGTTGCTGCTCGCGTTTGTCCCCGGATCCTGCGTCTTCGCACGCCTCATTGTGCCACTTCCACGGGGAGCGGAAAATGACGGGCGGGAGTTTTTGACCGAAGGCTGCGGCTGTGCTCTTGTCCGGCATGGCCCGAAGCAAAACACTCCCGGTTCCGTATTTTACGCAGACGACTGACACGAACTGCCAGGGCACGGTGCTGAAGATGATGGCCTCAATCCTGGACGCGAAGCTGAATATTTCCGGATCGGGCGGCAAACATGCCACGGACATCAAGACCTCCATCAATTCCGGAGCGGGGCGCCCGTCGCAACTGCACAATGCGCACGCCAACATGCGATGGTGGCTGGAGCAGAATTATCCGCAATTCACGTTCGAGTATTCGAACACGTCTTTTTTGCCCAACAGTCTGAACCGGCACCGGAAGGGGGACGTGGCCTTTGGCACTTACTACACCCTGGCGCC
This sequence comes from Verrucomicrobiota bacterium, assembly GCA_031414455.1. Lineage (GTDB taxonomy): Bacteria > Verrucomicrobiota > Verrucomicrobiia > Verrucomicrobiales > V1-33 > V1-33. The sequence goes on along the minus strand of JANNVM010001295.1, from coordinate 9,275 downwards.
ATCGGGCCGGAAGTGATCGCTGCTTGCAAGCGGTGAGGGCGGCGGCATGGTCGGCGCTCTTTTTCCGAACTCATGCCCGCCCACAATCCCGCTCTGCTCCACTCGCTCGCCGCCACCGCCGGCACTCCTTTCTGGCTCTACGATGCCGCCGTCATCCGCCGGCGGATTGCGGACATCCGCAGCATCACCGATGCGCCGCATCTCCAGGCGCGGTTTGCCATGAAGGCCTGTCCGGCGACAAAAGTGCTGCGGGAAATGGCGGCCGCGGGGATCTGGATAGACGCGGTGTCAGGCAACGAAGTGCTGCGCGCGCTGCGGGCCGGGCATCCGGCGGGGCAGGAGCCGCCGGCGATTTGTTATACGGCGGATGTGTTTCGCGACAATGCTCTCGCCGTGGTGATGGAGCACGGCATTTTACCCAATGTGGGATCGCCGGGCATGATCCGCGATCTCCTGGCGGCGGGGTATCGGGGGAAAATTTCGCTGCGGGTGAACCCGGGCTTCGGTCACGGTCATGTTAATTCCTGCGACACCGGCGGCCCGAGCAGCAAGCACGGCATCTGGCACTCGGACATTGCGGCGGTGCATGAGGCGGCGAAGGCTGCCGGCATGAGTGTCGTGATGCTTCACGCGCACATCGGCAGCGGGCCGCAGTTCGATGAACTCGTCGCCAACCTCACCCGCCTCACGGATGTCTTCGCCGCGCTTATCCCGCAGTTTCCCGCATTGGAGGCCATCAGCCTCGGCGGCGGCATTCCGCACAATTATCGCGATCCGGCGGCGGTGCAGCCGATCGGACGACTGCGGGAGCTGTTCGTTTCCTCGCAGGAGAAGATCAGCCGGGTTGCGGGCCGGCTGCTGCGGCTGGAGATCGAGCCCGGGCGCTATTATGTCGCCCCGGCCTGCACGCTGATCACCCGGGTCACGGATGTGAAGGCGACGCGGGACAACGACAAAGGCAACGGCGCGACCTTTGCCATGGTGGACGCGGGCTTTGTGGACCTCGTCCGGCCGGCGATGTACGGAAGCTGGCACGGGATCAGTGTGGTGGGCCGCGAGGACGAAACGCCGGCGGGTGCGGTCGTGGTGGCCGGTCCGCTGTGCGAAAGCGGTGACGTTTTCACGCGCGATGAGGCGGAACTGATCCAGCCGCGGCTGCTGCCGGCGCTCGCGGCGGGAGATTTGCTGGCGATCCGGGACGCCGGGGCCTACGGCTACGCGATGAGCAGCAATTACAATAGCGTGGGCCGTGCCCCCCAGCTTTGGCTCGAGGAGGACGGCAGCGTCACTTGCATCTCCCGCCGGGAAACGCTCGAAGACGTGCTCAAGGCGGAGACGGACCAGCCGCTCGTGTGATAATGCTTCCGGAAACAGGCAATGCGGGGCGCAGCCGGGGCCTGGACTAGGGGGGATAAGATTTTTTCCTATTTTTTGCACTCAAGGCTTGCGCCGGAGGGCGGCATCAGGCACAACGCGGCCAGGAAGGAGAATAATTTGTGTACTCGAACGACGACTATTTGCTCGAACTGCTGGCTGAATCCGGGAACGTAAGTCCGGAGGAGGCAGGGGAAGCGCAGGCCTCAAAGGGCCGGCGCACGGCTTTGGAATACCTTTTAGAGACGGGAAGGGTCTCTGAGGATCTGGTGGCACAGACGATGGCGATGAACTCGGGGATGGAATTTGTGGACCTGTCGAGTTTTGTGCCGGACCCGGCGACGCTGGAGTTGCTGCCTCCCGAGGTGGCCAATAAGTATCATGTGCTGCCGGTGGGTTTTGACGGCGGCCGCCTCACGCTGGCGGTGGCGGACCCGCTGGATTTTCAGGCGATGGACAGCCTGCCGCATCTTGTGGACTACGCGCTGGATTTTTACTGCGCGCCGAAGTCGCAGATCACGCAGTTTCTTGTGGAGTTCTACGGCTATCAAAAAGACGGCCACGGGGAACTGGTGGTAGGGAATACGGCGAGTGAGGGGGTGGCCACGGAGGCGGATGCCCCGATTATCAGGATGGTGAGCGAGATGCTCAGTGAGGCGGTGAACAACCGGGCGAGTGACATTCACGTGGAGCCGCTGGAGAAGCGGCTCCGCATCCGCTATCGCATTGACGGGGTGCTCCAGGAGGCCGCCAGTCATCCGAAACACCTGCACGCGCCGATCATGGCGCGCCTGAAGATCATGACCGGGAGCATGAGCATTGACGAGCGCCGGGTGCCTCAGGACGGACGCATTCAGGCGAAGGTGGGGGCGAAGGACATTGACCTTCGGGTTTCCACGGTGCCGACGAATCACGGCGAGAGTGTCGTCATGCGTATTCTCGATAAGACGGGGCTGCTCCTCGGCCTCGGTGACCTCGGCTTTTTCAGCGATGACCAGGACACGTTCACGGAACTGCTCGGGCTGCCGGACGGGATCATTCTCATCACGGGTCCGACGGGTTCCGGCAAGACGACGACGCTCTATGCGTGTCTCAATACGATCAATCGCCCTGACAAGAAGATCATCACGGTGGAGGACCCGGTGGAGTATCAGTTGGCGGGGATCAATCAGGTGCCGGTAAAGGAGGATATCGGGATGACGTTCGGGGCGGCGCTCCGCTCCATGCTGCGTCAGGCGCCGAACATTATCATGATCGGGGAAATCCGGGATGCGGAGACGGCGAACATCGCCATCAACGCATCACTGACCGGTCACCTTGTGTTTTCCACACTGCATACGAATGACGCGCCGAGCAGTGTCGCCCGTATGGCGAACATGGGAGTGAAGCCGTTCCTTATCGCCTCGGCGGTGCGGGCGATGATGGCCCAGCGCCTCGTTCGCAAGCTGTGCCCGGAATGTAAATCCCCGGGAGAGCTGGCTGACAAGGAACTGCGCGCCCTGAATCTCGACGCGGCCCGCATGGCGGAATCGAAGATCATGAAGGCGAACGGCTGCGGACGCTGCCGCCAGCGCGGTTTCCGCGGACGGATGTGTATTCTCGAGATTTTTAAAGTGGACGACCAGGTGCGCAACATGATCAACGAGGAGTTGAGCACGCCGCAGCTCCGCAAGCGTGCGCGTGAACTCGGCATGAGGACACTCCGCGAAGACGGCATCCGCAAGGTGCTCGCCGGGATGACGACCGCGGGGGAAGTCATCGAAACCACGATGGGAGACTCCGACTGATCCTGACGGAAGCACCCGGCACTTAATTCCAAGCACCCAAGAAGCACCACGCTCCACATCCCGCGCACCGACCACTGCGCACCGAGCCCCACCCTTTTCTCCCCATGACCGCCCGCTACGTACTCGATCTTTTTCAAAGCCGCGGAGTCCTCGACGACCACCAGTTGCGGGAACTTCTCGACGAAGTGTCCGCTACCGGCAAGGACATCAAGACACTGCTGGTGAATTCCGGCTTCGTGGAAAACGAAGAGCAGGTTTACGAAGTAATCGCCGAGGAACTGGGTGCCGAGTTTGCCGATCTGCGCCGTTATGAGCCGCCGCGCGCGGTGCTGGATCTCCTGCCGGGACACCTCGCCAAGATGCACGGCGCGCTGCCGGTGGCTTTCGATGAACAGGGCCTGCACGTGGCGCTCATGGAGCCGCTGAATCCGCAGACGGTGGAGGACCTGCGCTTTGCCGTGGGCAAGAACATCGTGGTGGTGGTGGGCGACGAGAACCGCATCGAGGAACTGATCAATCAGGGCTATGCGGCGGAGAATGAAGGGGCGGCGGACATTCTCGCCGGCATTCAGATCGGCGACATGGGCAAGGCGGGCGGCATGGAGACGGAGGCGAACTCTGCTCCCATCGTCCGTTACGTGGACCTCGTGCTTTTCCAGGCGGTGAAGCAGCGGGCGTCGGACATTCACTTCGAGCCGTTCGACGGGGAGTTCAAGATTCGTTATCGCGTGGACGGTTCGCTGGTGGAAATGGCGCCGCCGCCGCCGCACCTCGGACCGATCATTACCTCGCGGATCAAGGTCATGGCGAACCTCAACATCGCCGAGCGCCGCATCCCGCAGGACGGACGCATCACGAAGCTCGTGGGCGGCAAGCCCATTGATATGCGCGTCAGCACGCTGCCCACCGTGCACGGCGAGAGCGTGGTGCTCCGGGTGCTCGACCGCGCCAGCGTCAACCTGGATCTCGAAAATCTCAACCTGCCGCCGGCGATCTACGACTATATCCTGGAGACGGTGCAAAAGCCGAACGGCATTTTCATTGTGACCGGCCCCACCGGTGCCGGTAAAACGACGACGCTCTACGCGGCGCTGCGCAAGGTGAATACCGTGGACAGCAAGCTGCTGACGGTGGAAGACCCGGTGGAGTATGACATTGAGGGAATTCTCCAGGTGCCCGTCAATGAAGCCATTGGCGTGAATTTCGCCAAGGTGCTGCGCGCCTTCCTCCGCCAGGATCCGGACCGCATCATGGTCGGGGAAATGCGGGATAAGGAGACGGCGACCATCGCCATTCAGGCCAGCCTGACCGGACACCTTGTGCTGTCCACCCTGCACACGAACGATGCGCCCGGCGCAGTGACACGTCTGCTCGATATGGGCTGCGAGCCGTTCCTCGTAGCCGCCACGCTGGAGGCCGTGCTCGCTCAGCGCCTCCTGCGCACCATCTGCAAAAACTGCAAGGTGCCCTACGAACCGACAGAGGGCATTCTCAACCAGCTTGGCCTCAGCCCGCACGAGATCGGCGACAAACATTTTTACACCGGTCGCGGCTGCGAAGACTGCGGACACTCCGGCTATCGCGGCCGCCGCGGCCTCTATGAGCTTCTCAAGATCGCTGACCCCATCCGCGAACTCATCAGCATCAAGGCTCCGTCCGTGGTCATGAAACAAAAGGCCATTGAGCTGGGCATGGTCCCGCTGCGTCAGGACGGCCTGCGGAATATTTACGACGGAGCGACCACGATCGAAGAAGTCCTTAAATACACCTGATGCCCCCGCGGCGAGTGATCAGTGATCGGTGATCAGTGATCAGTCTCCCCAATGCCAAGGCTGACCCTGACGAGCTGATCCCTGATAACTTTGAAAAAACCGGTGACAATCCTCACCGTCCCCGCTACACGCCACCTTTCACGCCGCACACACCATGGCCAAATTTGAATACATCGCCGTAAATTCCAAAGGAGAGGAAACCGCCGGAGCCATTGAGGCCTCGAGCAAGGATGACGCCATCAACAAACTGCGCGGAGGCGGGCTTTTCCCCACGCAGGTGGCCGCGGAAGGTCAGCTCACGGCGGCGGTGAAAAAGACGAAGAAGGCTGCGGCGTCCAACAAAGGGAAAGGCAAGAAGGTCCGCGGCAAGGTCAAGAGCAAGAGCCTCATGATCTGGACGCGCCAGCTCGCCACCTTGATTGATTCCGGCCTGCCGCTGCTCCGCGGGCTCAACGTATTGTCCAACCAGGAGCCCAATCCGGTGCTCAAGAGCACGGTGCTCCAGCTCGCGGAATCCGTGCAAACCGGCTCCACCTTTTCCGAAAGCCTCGGCCAGCACCCGAAGGTGTTTAATAAACTCTATGTCAACATGGTGAAGGCCGGCGAACTTGGCGGGGTGCTCGAGCTGGTGCTGAACCGGCTCGCCGAATACCAGGAGAAGGCCCAAAAACTGAAAAACAAGATCGTCTCGGCGATGGTCTATCCGGTTATCGTTATTTGTATCGCCGTTGGCATCGTCGTCTTCCTGCTCACTTACATTGTGCCGCAGTTTAACGACATTTTCGAGAACATGGTCACCGGAGGAAAGAACGCGATGCCTGCCCTGACCCAGGCGGTGATTGGTGCCAGTGACTTCCTGGTCTCCCGTTGGTACATCATCGTCACTATCGTCATCCTGGCCGTCATGGGTTTTAAGGCTTACAGTTCCACCAAAGCAGGCCGCAAGATGCTCGACAGGCTCACTCTGAAGGCACCGCTTTTCGGTCCGGTTATTCTAAAGAGTTCCGTCGCCCGCTTCACCCGCACGCTCGGCACGCTTGTTACCTCCGGTGTCCCCATTCTCCAGGCACTGAACATTACCCGCGACACTGCCGGCAATAACATCGTCGCTGAAGCCATCATGCGCGTCCACGATGCCGTGAAGGAAGGGGAATCCATGGTCAACCCGCTGGAGGCCAGCAAGATTTTCCCGCCGATGGTGATTTCGATGGTGGAAGTGGGTGAGGAAACCGGTCAGCTCCCGGAGATGCTTCTCAAGATCGCCGACGTCTATGACGACGAAGTGGACAATGCGGTCGGGGCCCTCACTTCCCTCCTGGAACCGATCATGATCGTCGTGCTCGCTGTCATTGTGGCCGTCATCGTGCTCGCCCTCTTCCAGCCGCTGCTCACCGTCATCACCCAGTTCAAGGGCTAGGCCGCCCGGTTCCGGCGGGGGGTCGGCAGAGAAAAATCACCCTCGGGCAATCCCCAGGCTTGACTTTACTATGTAAATACTGAATTATTCCGCCAGTTGGCGATAATTCCGTCGCCAGCCTCCCCAACTCCATCCTTCCGCATCCCATGAAGAGCCATCGTTCCCTCCGCCCCCGCGCGGCCTTCACCCTCATCGAGGTTCTCACTGTCGTCGCCATTGTGGCCATGCTCTCGGCCATGGGCTTCGCCGGCATTCGTTTCGCTCAAAACAAGAGCCGCCAGAGCGACACGATCGCGCTCCTCCGGGACATCGGCAAATCCATCCAGGGGTATTACGACGATCAGGGCAACTATCCGCGGCCCGCCATGGAAGAGGAGGAAACTCAGATTGAAGGCACTTCATGGAAAATTGGCGGAAGCCGCATGCTCTACCAGGTTCTCTCGGGCGACGGCAACGATGCCATCAAAGGCGGAGAGAAGATGTCCACTGGCCAGCCCGCTTCCTCCAAAACCGAGGAGGATCCGGATGCAGGCAAGGTGTATATGGACACCATCGTCGCCCCGACGAGGCAGCAGATTGAAGACAAGAAGAAGTTGAAGCTTGTCGAGGCTGCCGGGGATACCGGCTACTATGTCATCGACTCATGGCGGCACCCGCTGCAGTATCAGATCGCCGAAAGAGACAAAAACGGGGTCGTCACCAACGACATCAAGATGCACAGCGCCTCCAACTATGAACTCTGGTCCTACGGTATCGTAAAGAAACCCGAAGAGGGCGAAGAGGCTCAGGCCAAGTGGATCTCCAACTGGAACGAGCGCTGAGAGGATTTTCCTGCGCGTCAGGAAGAAGTGACGTGCGCGGCATCGCGGATGCTGTGCATTGCCGTTTGACTCGCCGGATCGGGCCTGCTTAAGCAACCACTCCACTTCACACCGCTCCACACAAAAACCATGATCAAAATCGGTATCAACGGCTTCGGGCGCATCGGGCGCCTCGTCTTTCGCGCCATCTGCGACCAGGGCCTTCTCGGCAAGGAAATTCAGGTCGTTGCCGTCAATGACCTCGTCCCCGCGGACAATCTCGCCTACCTCGTGAAGTACGACTCCACCCAGGGCAAAGCCGACGAGGAAGTGTCCTCCAAAAAGAGCAGCCCGGAACTCGCTGCCGATGACGTCCTTGTCGTGGACGGCAACGAAATTAAGTGCCTCGCGATACGTGAAGGCCCCGCCGCCCTCCCGTGGAAGGAACTCGGCGTGGACATCGTCATCGAATCCACCGGCCTCTTTACCGAAGCCGCCAAAGCCCGCGGGCACATCACTGCCGGCGCGAAGAAGGTCATCATTTCCGCCCCCGGCAAAGACGAGGACATTACCGTCGTCATGGGCGTCAATCACGAGAAGTATGACCCGGCGAATCACCACATCATTTCCAACGCCAGTTGCACGACGAACTGCCTCGCGCCGGTGGTTCACGTTCTGCTCAAGGAAGGCTTCGGCGTCGAGGAAGGGCTGATGACCACCATTCACAGCTACACTGCCACGCAGAAGACGGTGGACGGTCCCAGCGCAAAAGACTGGAAGGGTGGACGCAGTGCCGCCATCAACATCATCCCGTCCGGCACCGGTGCCGCGAAAGCGGTCGGCCTCGCCATTCCGGAAGTGAAAGGCAAGCTCACCGGCATGTCCTTCCGCGTACCGACACCCACCGTCTCCGTGGTGGATCTCACGGTGAGGACCGTCAAGGAAACCAGCTACGCCGAAATCTCCGCCGCCATGAAGAAGGCCAGCGAAACCTACATGAAGGGGATCCTCGGCTGGACCGCCGACGAAGTCGTCAGCACGGACTTCATCCACGACGGACGCTCGTCCATTTTCGACTCCGGCAGTGGTCTCGAACTCAACAGCCGCTTCTTCAAACTGGTGAGCTGGTACGATAACGAGTGGGGCTACTCCAACCGCGTGGTGGACCTCATCAAATTCGTCGTCGCCAAAGGGCTGTAAGGTTCCCGGGACCGCGGATTTTCAATCCGCTCGCCATTTCAGGTCTCGAACGAAGAGGTGGCTTGCAAAGCCGCGGTCCCGGGTTGCCGCTCCCGGGTTGCATTACCGCATCCCGGCTTCACACTGCCCTGCCCATGACCCCCAAGATTGACCCCGCGCTGCACCAGGAGAAGAAACCCTCGTGGATCAAAGTCCGCCTGCCAAGCAATCCCGTGTTCTGGTCCACCAAAGGCCTGATTTCGGACCTGAAGCTGCACACCGTCTGCGAAGAGGCGCAGTGCCCCAACCGCTGGGAATGCTGGAGCCAAGGCACGGCCACTTTCATGATCGCCGGCGACCGCTGCACACGGGCCTGCGGATTCTGTGCGGTGAAAACGGCCAAGCCGTTCGCCCTCGAAACCGACGAACCGGCCCGCGTCGCCACGGCAACGAAGCGGATGAAACTCAAGCACGTTGTCATCACCGCGGTGGCACGTGATGATCTCGCCGACGGCGGTGCGCTCCATTTCGCTCAGACCATCGAAGCGGTGCGTCAAATGGAAAAAGGTTTGAGCGATGATGGTGTTATCATCGTTAATTTGATATCGGCGCTCGAAGGCGACGGGGCAAAGTTTTTGCAGGCGGAACTGCGAACTTACAAAGAGGTTTTTCCCACTGTTTATGTTTTCAAAGCCAAGTCCGAAAAGGCTGAAAATCTCGCCCAAAATACAATCATCGTCGCAACCAAATCAGACAAAATTAAGTTTGAAGCGACTGACGAAACCATATCGGCCTCGCTCAAAAATCATTACCAAAAACCTCTGGAACTGAGTTTGCCGATTCTCACCGACGACCTCGCTCCGGTGGAATATTACAACTCTCTCGCGCAAAGATGGACAGAGAAATAAGAAAAGCAGAAATGCAAAATTAAAAAGGCAAAAGGCAA
>JANNVM010001294.1:0-2519 GCA_031414455.1 Verrucomicrobiota bacterium | reverse complement strand
GCCTGGGGCAGCCGCAGTGTGGTCATTGGGCACGATGTCAGCCACCCTGACTGGGGCACTGCCATTGCGCAGGCGCAGGCGGATTTTCCCCGGCAGCCGTGGGTGCTGCAGCAGTTCCGCCACGGGCGTCTGGTGGAGCATCCATACTTTGATGCCTCGACTGGCGAGCGGCGCACGATGCAGGGTCGGGTGCGCCTGTGCCCTTACTATTTCGTGGCCCGCGACGGCAGCGGCATCAACTGCGGTGGCGTGCTGGCGACCATCGTGCCGGCGGATAAGAAAATCATTCATGGCATGAAGGACGGCATTATTGTGCCGTGCAGGGTTTGAACCGGGTTCTCGGTTCTCGGTCCTCGGGTCAACCACTGCCTGTGTCCGGCCCGCTTCATTCACCGTGGACAATCCCCGGCTTTTCACTCAGGAAGACAGTGTGGATATCACTGACGAACAACAACCGGCGGCGGCCGCCACCCTGCGCATTCTTTTTCTAGGCGACGTCTTTGGCGAGCCAGGGAGGAAGGCGGTCATGGACTGGATCCCGCGGCTCAAGGAGCGGCTCGAAATTGACTTCATCATCGTGAACGGCGAGAACTCCGCCGGCGGGCGCGGCATCACGCCGAAGATTGCCATCGCTCTGATGCGTGCGGGGGCGGCGGTCGTGACGACCGGCGATCACGTGTGGGACCAGAACGAACTGGTGGACTACATGGCAACCGAGCCGCGGCTGCTGCGGCCACTGAATTGGCCGGAGGGCACGCCAGGGCAGGGAAGTGTGGTGCTGGAAACGGCGAAGGGAAAAGTGGCGGTCGTGCAGGCGCAGGGCCGGACATTTACGCAGCCGCCGCTGGAGAATCCCTTCCTCGCCATTGACCGGGAAGTGGAAAAACTCCGCGCCGAGACGCCGGTCATCTTCGTGGATTTCCATGCAGAAGCCACGAGTGAGAAGATCGCCATGGGCTGGCACCTTGACGGTCGTGTCTCCGCCGTGATTGGCACTCACACGCATGTGCAGACGTCGGACGAGCGCGTCCTGCCTAACGGCACTGCGTTTCTCTGCGATGCCGGCATGTGCGGCCCGATGAACAGTGTCATCGGCAGCCGGATCGAGCCGGTGCTGCACCGGTTTCGCACCGGCATGCCGGTGAAGTTCGCCGTCGCCAACGGCCCGGTGCGGGTCTGCGGCGCATGGGTTGAAGTGGAAATTGCTACCGGTCGTGCCATCAGGATCGAGCGCGTGAGTGAGATCTGGGAAGAGCCGTAAGGCGTGCCGTCAGGATTTCGGAGGTGCGCCGCCAGCCTCCTCGAATTTCCGCCGCCAGAACTCCAGCCGCTCTTTGATTCGCCCCTCCTGACCGTTGTCGGTGGGTGTGTAGTAGCGGCGGCCTTCGGGAAGATAGGCCTGGGGGACGAAGTTGCCTTCGTAGTCGTGGGAATACTGATAGCCTGCGCCGTGGCCCAGTTGTTTGGCCCCGCTGTAGCCGGTGCTGCGGAGATGGAGAGGAACGGCGAGCGTGCGACCCTCTTCGATTTCCTTTGTGGCGGCACCGAGCGCGGCGTAGGCGCTGTTGCTCTTGGGGGCAGTGGCGAGGTAAACGGTCGCGTGTGCCAGGGGAATACGTGCTTCCGGCAACCCGACAAACTCCGCGGCCTGCCACGCATCAATGGCCACGCGCAGCGCATTGGAATCCGCGAGCCCGATGTCCTCACTCGCCGCGATGACGAGACGCCGGGCGATGAAGCGGAAGTCCTCGCCGGCGTAGAGCATCTTCGCCAGCCAGTAGAGGGCGGCATCGGGATCGCTGCCGCGGATGCTCTTGATGAACGCGCTGATGGTATCGTAGTGGGCGTCGCCGTCGCCGTCATAGACGACGGTTTTTTTCTGGATGCTCTCCTCGGCGATCTCCATCGTTAGGGGGATGACGCCCTGCGCATCCGGAGGAGTGGTGAGGGCGGCGAGTTCCAGCGCGGTGAGGGCCTTGCGGGCATCGCCGTCGGCCATGCGGGCGAGGTGCTCCAGAACGCCCTCGCCGGCGGTGATCTTCATGTCACCGAGGCCGCGCGATTCGTCGGACAGTGCCGTGCGCAGCAGTGTCAGGATGTCTGCTTCCTTCAGCGGTTCCAGTTGAAATACCTGACTGCGTGAGACCAGCGGACTGTTCACATAAAAGAACGGATTGTGTGTCGTCGCGCCGATGAAACGCACGGTGCCGCGCTCGATCCACGGCAGCAGCACGTCCTGCTGAGCTTTGTTGAAGCGATGGATCTCGTCCACAAACAGCGTGGTCGTTCGCTGGTGCAGGCGACGGGCTGTTTCCGCGGCTTCGACCGCCCTGCGGATATCGGCGACATTCGATTCCACGCCGCTGAGATTCACGAATCGCGATTTTGTGCCCTGGGCGATGAGCTGCGCGAGGCTCGTTTTCCCCACACCTGGCGGGCCGTAAAAGATGAGAGACGTGAAGCGATCCGCCTCCACGGCGCGCCGCAGCAGCCGTCCCGGTGCGAGGATGTGCTGCTGG
>JANNVM010001293.1:0-1974 GCA_031414455.1 Verrucomicrobiota bacterium | reverse complement strand
TTGCCGCCGACATCGAACAGCGTGTGGCATTGCTGGCAGATGCGGGAGAAAACGACGCGCCCCTTCGCGGCCTGACCGGCGGGCTTGGTCTGAATCATCTGCTTGAAACGCGCGATCTCCTTGAGCTTGTCGGCATCGCTTTCCCGCATCGTGCCCCAGAGTTTCGTGACCTGCGCGTTGAGGTCAGCATCCTTGAAGTGGCGTAACTGCCGGACCACATCGGCGGTGAGATCCTGGGTCGGAATGCTCTTGCGGGTGATGGCGGCGAGCAAGGGCCGGGCGAAGGCCGCGCGCGAGGCCAGGGTGTTCAGCGCGTCCTTCTTTTCCGCCGCCGTGAAGGACGGATAGGCTTCTAGAATGGCCGGGGCGGATTGCGCATCGTCATACGCGGCCAAACCGCGCAACGCGCTCGCGCGGATCACCGGATCCTTGAGCAGCTTTTGCAGCGGGCCGGCGAGGGAGGGAACCTTGGCGGCGAGCAGCGAATCCAGCGCGCTCTGGCGGGCTTTGGGGTCGGCCTTGGCGTCCAGGAGCGTCTGTTGAAGCGCAGACAAGGCGGACGAACTGCCGAAGGTCACGGAGAGGGATTGCGCCAGGTCGCGCACCTGGGCATTCGGGCTGGTGGCGAGTTTGGTGGCGATGGCTTCCCAGCCGGCGGGCATCGTCACTCCACGCCGTCCTTTAAGCCCTTCGCTGATGCCCTTGAGCAGGTCGAGCTGGAATTGCGCATCGTCGCTGGTGCCGATGAGTTGGACGAGCGCGGGGAGGGCGTCGTCGGTTTGGGCACGGAGCGGAAGCGCGATGAACATCACGCCGAGCAGCAGGAGGAAGTGGGGGCCGCTTTTCATTTTCATAGGTTCAAAGCAGGAGTCAGCAAAATCAGAGGCTAATGGACGGCGGGAGTAGAGGTAAATTCAGCCCGAAGTCCGATCCAGGAGGAGGGAGGGAGGCCGGGCACAAGCCAACGCTGCTGCGAGCAGGAGTGGCATTCAAGGATTGCGGCTGTGACTCAGAACGAGAACGGGGGCGCCCCCGCCGCTCACTGCTTGCCGTTGTCTCTGGATTCAGACCGTTGCCGCACAGCGTTGGAGTCCGACCTGCGGAATCCTGCGCCAAGGGGTCGGGCGCAAACGGCTCAGGCGGGGACGGGGTCCGTGGCCTCGGGGGCGGGAGCGCCGGGCAACGGGTGATGGACTTCGATGGAGTCGATGCGGAACTTCTTCTTGGCTCCGTCCATTTCCAGATCAACTTGTTCGCCGACTTTTTTGTTGAGGAAGGCCAGCGCGATGGGCGTGAGATAGCTGATGATGCCCTTGTCGGGATCGGAATCCCACGCACCAAGGATGATGTAGTTCTCGGAAACTTTCGTGGCGAGATCGGTGACTTGGATGGAAGTCCCGAGGCTGACCACGTCGGTCTTCACGTTGGCGAAGTCGGTGCCGCGGGCGCGCACCAACTGGGCTTCCAGTTCGGATTTGCGGCGCATGAGGATCTTCTGCATTTCCTTGGCGGCCTTGTATTCGTGGTTCTCGCGCAGGTCGCCGTAGCTGCGGGCGATGGCGATTTCCTTCGAGTTCGCGGGAATTTTCTTCTGCACGATCTCGGCGTACTCGTCCTTGCGGCGTTCGAGGCTGGCCCACGAGACGACAAAGGTCACGTCCTGCCGCGTCTGCTCGCCGGTAATGAGCGACTGAATCGCCGGGTAGCTCTTCACGATGCGCGCGAGCAGGGAGCGCTTGTCCATGTCGTCGAAGACGGGCGAGAGTTGCAGCGCGCGCGTGAGGTCTTTGATCACGTCGAGGTCGGCGGAACCGATCAATTCCACGAGCAGCGCCTGGTCGCTCAGGATGTAATCGCGCAGGCGGTTGGACTTCTTCTCGTTGAACTGGTCGCGCTCCATCGCGGTGAGCATGGCGCGGAACACTTCCGGCCCGAGAATGTCCGCGAAAGCATCCGAGCGTTCCTTGGCCAGCC
>JANNVM010001292.1:0-3630 GCA_031414455.1 Verrucomicrobiota bacterium | reverse complement strand
TGATCTGCTCGGCGGCACCGCACTTCCCGGATGCGCCACGACCTTCAGCCTGACATCGCAGAACGCCGGCGGCCAGCAGCAGGTGCAACTGGCGCTCAATGGCGGGATGCGCGCAGCCTTCGAACAGAAGCTCATTGATAACGCCGACCAGCCAGGCGCGGCCGTGGCGGCCACTGCCTGCGGAAGTTTCACATGGGACTTCGAGTCGCTGCCGGTATTCGCGCTCTCGACCGCACAGATCGAAGGGCGCTTTGCGCTCGGCGGACCGAACGGCATCAGGATTGGCGGGATTCAGGACGGCACGCCGGCCACACTAACGTTCAGCGGCATCGAGAATCTCCACCGCCTCACGGCCCTGAGTTCCTTCGCGGTCGGCTTCACGGGAGCGATGGAGGTGGCAAACTTCGTGAAGTTTGGCCTGAGCAACGCGAACCTGAAATGGGACGGTACCAGTCTCATTCCAAAGGTAACGCTGGGCGGCGCGCAGACCTCGCTGGGTTCCGGGGCCGTGGCGCTCGCCGAAGGATTTCTGCCGGTTTATCCGACCTCCATCGGTGTGGAGTTTCTCAATCCTGTCCTTCCGCTCTTTCCCGCGGCGGGTGAGACGGGTCTGTTCGATCCGCTGAACATCCGGCTGCTGCTCAGCGGTGTCGTCAGCATCCCTCCGCCGGTCGCAGACGCGCCGGGCGGCGGCTCTGCCAGTGATCTGCCAGGACTCGGCGGCAGCGTGGATAACTTTGGCATCACTCTCCTGAGGCAGGGTAATCAGATTGTTCCTAACTTTTCAATGAACGGCCTCGGGTTGCGGCTGTCGGGCGTGGACGTGCCGCCGCTGGGCGGACTGAACGGCTCGCTGTATGTCGGCAACTTGAATGATCCCGCCAACCTCTACTTCGCGGGCAGCCTGGGCGGCACGGTGAACGACGTGGGAGCGAAGATCAGCATGGGCGTGCATCGCTCCAGGGGCTTGCTCGGCGCGGTATTCGATCTCGATATCGGCCCCGCGGGCATTCCGATAGACGGCGGCGCGCTCGGCGGAATCCTGCTCACCGGCGGCAGCGGCGGACTCAGTTTCGGCAACACTTTTGCGCAGCCTGCGGACTTTTTGGACAGCATTCAGTTCTCCACGGTGAACGGGGAGAAGCAGCCGGTGAATGACGGCAACCCGGATGCCTTTCCGCCCTCGGGCGCTCCGTCTTCGCTAACCTATCCGGCCGCCCCGCCCGCCCCGGACACACTGAACTCCTGCATCAACGGCACCTTCCCTCCGCCGACCATCAACCCGCTCTGCAAGATGCACCCGACGATTTCCGGGCGCGTCATTTTCAAGGGGACCGATCTCCACCCGACTCTGCCGAACACCGATTTCGCTCCCTTCCTTCCGAACGTCACGCTGAATTCACTGGGCATCACTCCGGCCACGGTGCCCGGCACGCTCAATTCTGCGGTCACCTTCGCGGTGCAAAAGTTCACGCAGCCTGTGCAGAGTGAAATCAACCGCCTCCTCAGTGCCGTGCCGCCGGTGGTGGATACGAAGGTAAAGGCCTACTATGCTTCATTGCTAAACAAACAGCTCCGGCAGATGGAAACCAGCGCCATTGGCTTCCTGACGCAGGCGCTCGGCCAGGCCATCGGGCTGAATCCCAATGCCAGCCTCTATCAGGCCATCGTGGATGCCGCTGCCAAAGGCATACCCTGCCTCGACGCCACGCTGCGGCTCCAGGGGAATTTCTCGCACGCTGCGGTCTCCACGGTGCTCAAAGGCAAAGGGGCAGTGACCATCTCCACCACTGGTACCGCAACGCTCGACGGCACCATTGAACTCATCGGCATCCCCGTCGGTGAGGGCGTGCTCGCGTTTTCCCTGACCGATAATCGGGGCGATATCAATCCCTCCTTCGGCGGCGTGCTCCATGCGGGTGTCGGTCCCCTGACGCTGGGCGACATGAGTATGGCTTACGAGTGCAACGGCTGCTTCACCGCCGTGCTCAATTCCTTCCAGGTTTTTCTCGCCACCAATGTGGAAACGATGGGCGCAGCCTCGCGGCAACTGCTGGTGGAGATGATGAACCGCACCGTGCCCGTTTCGCCGGCGCGTTCGCTCAA
The DNA here is from genome assembly GCA_031414455.1 of Verrucomicrobiota bacterium. GTDB lineage: Bacteria > Verrucomicrobiota > Verrucomicrobiia > Verrucomicrobiales > V1-33 > V1-33. The sequence continues at coordinate 1,524 of JANNVM010001292.1, read as the reverse complement.
CGGAGACCCCGGCGCGTTTTTTGTCGAGCTGACCGACGCACAGAAGATGGCGTTCGTGGCCAGTCTTTTTAATATCGTGCAACTGCTCGGCGATGCAAAGCCTCTACCGCCGGGCATCACCGGGCCGGCAGTGAGTGGATTCATCGGCAGCTTCCAGCAGTTCGTGAGCGACGTGCTGCTCCAGGTGAATCCCCGTTTCTGCTTCCAGGCGAAAGTGAAGCCGGCGATCTTCGGATTTCCGCTCATTCCAGGCCCCACTCCTTTGGACGCGCGCTTCGCGTATGAGAAGGTCCACGATAACGCGCTCAACCTGGACTTCCAGCAACTGAGCGCGAACACCGTGTTCTCGCCGGCGTTCATCATGGGAGCGCTGACGACCGGCGGTTTTGGGACTGCACTGATGCCAGCCAGCGACCAGGTGAACGCGGGCTTTTCCTTTCGAATGCCCGCCTTCACGCCCGCCACGGTGGACCTTGCGATGCGCAATCCCGCGCAGTTCGCGCTCAATCAGTTCACCGCCATGGTGCAGGACAGCACTCTGACATTCGGTTATGCCTTCATGCCGCTGGGCATTCCTCTCGCCGAAGGACAGGCGCGCATGATCATGCCGCGGCTGATCAATCATCCTTCGAATCCGAACCGCCCCCGCGGCTTCTGGGAGGCGGCGGCACCCGCTCCCTTTGTTCCGCCGACGGCCACCAATCTGGCGACGCGTGATGAAGTCATCATTGCCGCTTTGGTGCGCGGGCGTCTCCAGGATCCGAACTGGCGGGGCATTCGCGGCGAACTGGATGACCTTTTCTTCCAGCCGTTCGATCCGCCGCCGCCGCCTGATACGCCACAGCATCGCGTCACCGTCGTCGCCTCGCGGCTGAGTGCCGGACAAATGAACACGCTGGGTTTCGCGGAAGACTACTTCCCGCACGGCGGCATCATCGGGGCCTCGCAACTGCAGCTTCCCAAAGTCATCGCCGACGCGCTGCCCGCCGACCTCATCGCCAGGGTCTTCAATCCCGCGAATCCCACCTGGCTCGCAGACGCGCAGAATCTATTCACCAACTACCTGACAGCTAACACGGTGGTCGGTCAGATGGCCGCCTACATTCCCGCCCCTAACGTGCCGCAGGGGTTCAATTTCGCCACCGGCAGCCCGCAGGCACTGATTGATTCGCTCATCACCGGCAATCCGCTGGAAATTCTGAACAAGACCGCGCCGGCAGGTGTGTATCCCTTTGATCAGGTGACGCTCGCCGGCTGGATGAAGGCGCAAATCCTCGGCATGCCGCTGGGTGATGCGAGCGTGCGCTTCGATGCCGCCACGGGCACGTTCAAAGCGCGGGCCGGGATCAGTGAGGGATCCTGGCTGAGCGATTTTCTCGGAGCTTCCGCGGAACTGGAACTCAGCAAACCCGCGATCCTGAGCAATCCGCCGGCCGGCGCGGACATCGACGAAATCTTCGCCGCCATGCCGAGAAAGACGGTGCAGGAGCGGTTCCAGGAACTCCAGGCCACGCTCGGCACCGC
>JANNVM010001291.1:0-2524 GCA_031414455.1 Verrucomicrobiota bacterium | reverse complement strand
GACTTGGGGCAGGTGAGCCTGGGCGGAGATTGAAACTAGGTGGGGCGAACGCAGCGTCTGAGCCCTTATAGCCAGGTGGGGCGAAGCTGCGTCTGAGCCGACTACAAATGGGCGGAGGGGGCGCGGAGCCGGCGTCCGGTGTCAGACAGCGACCGAACGGCGGGAGCCTCGTCGTTGGGAATCCTGAACCAGGGAGGGCGCAGCGGATTGGCTATCGCCGCGGACGCTTGCGTGTCATCCAGGCAAGCTCCGCACCTCCGTCGCCCGCGGAATAATGGGCTCAGGCGCAGCGTTCGCCCCACCTGGTGCAATAGCTCCGCGCCGCCCGGCGCTGAGGCGCCGGCCCGCGAAAAGTGGGCTCAGACGCAGCGTTCGCCCCACCTGGTTTGCAATGGCTCCGCGCCGCTTCGCCCCCGCCCGGGTTTTGTTGGATTACTGTGATGATGGACGTTTGCGATCGAGGGCCTTGAGCCAGCCGTCCACGTCTGGCAGGTGGCGGAGCGGTTCGCCGGCGGTGCGGGCTTCTTCGAGGAGTTGAGTGGCTTCCGGGTTTTCCTCGTCACCGGAGGTTAGGCTAAAAAGGGCGGCGGTGTGAAGACAGGCCTGGACGAGGGATTTGCGCCAGCGGAGTTCTGTGGGAGCGGCGGCGAGACCGCGGCGGACATGGGCAAGATATTCGCGGTAATGCGTCAGGGCGGCGAGCCGGGAGGGGTCGTCGTTGGATTGCTTGAGAGCAAGATTGCCCAGCCGCAGTTCGACGGTGGCCAGCAGGTAGAGAGTGTCGAGATTGGCGGGATCGGCGGTGCTGAGGGCGGCGATCTTTTCGCGGGCTTTGGAGAAAAATCCTGACGCTTCCTCCGTGCGGTTTTCTTTGGCGTGACGGTCGCCTTCCTGGACCCATGCGATGGCGAGGTCGGTGAGCCATTTTCGGTTCGAAGGGTCAAGGGCGCACAGCTTCTCCAACTGCGCGGTCATGGCGGTGAAGTGAGCGCGGGCTCCTGCCGCATCGCCCGCAGCGGCGGCGGCGTCGCCGAGTTTGTCTTCAAGGAGCGCGGCATCGCGGGCGAGTTGGAGATCGTCAGGGTGCCGGGCACGCAGACCGGCGAGGATTTCGCCGGCTTGTTTCAGGAGAGGCCCGGCCTCTGCGGGCTTCTCCATGCCTAATTGCGTCTGCGCGGCTTTAGTGAGTGCCCAGACGGATTCCCGCTGCCAGAGAAGCGGGACCTCCGGCGCGGTAATGGCTGCGGCATTCCATTGGCGGAAGGCATCGTAGGAAGCTGCGGCCGCCGGGTAGTCGCGCTGGCTGAGGTGGGTGTCGCCAAGGGCTTCGTGGACGAGGGCGGTTTCGCGGGAGAGGGGCGGGTTGTTGGTTGAGGGGTCGAAATTAGTCGGCTCAGACGCAGCGTTCGCCCCACCTGGATTTAAGTAAGCCAGAGCCGCGTTGAGCGCGCGGGTGGCCTCGGCGTAGTCGCCCTGACGGATGGCGATTTCCGCCAGTCGCCGGCTGGTGACGGACGAACCGATGAGGGCGGTGGTGCGCAGGTCCGGGCCGGGATTGCCGGCGAGCACACTCTGCCAAACGGCGGCGGATTGATCGAAGATCTGGCGGGCTTCCTGCGTTTGGCCGCGGCTGAGGGAAATTTCGCCGAGGTTGGTGAGCATCACGGCACGCTGGCGGAGCGAGCCTCCGGTGCCAACGGATACGGGCGTTTTCTCAAAATAGGCCCGGCTTGACTGAGCGACACGATCCAGGAGGTCGAGGCGGCCCAGCGGTTCCAAGTCCGATTTCAACGAGCCGATCATCTCTTCGATGAGATCGTCGGCGGAGCCGCGGGCTTCACGCGCAGCGGTGGCCTGGCGGGTGACTTCATCCTTCTCCCGCTGGAGGCTCGCAATGTGATAGGCGATGCCGCCGATGCTGAAGGTCACCGTAGCGGCGGCAACCGCGGCCGCAACGCGGTGCCGGCGAAGGAACTTGCGGGTGAAGTAGAGCCAGTCCGCCTTGCCGGCGTTGAGCGGATAGCCGTCGAGATACCGGCGCAGCTCGTCGCGGAGTTCGCCCGCGGACTGGTAGCGTTCGGCGGGTGCGCGACTGAGGGCTTTCAGAAGGATCATCTCCAGTTCCGCGTCCAGCTTCGGATTAGCCTGACGCGGACGGCGGATTTCGGTGGTGACGATACGGCGCAGCACGGTATTCGGCGGCCCGGTGACATCGTGGGGATGCGTTCCCGTGAGCAGGAGATAGAGAATAACACCAAGGCTATAGACATCCGTGCGGGCATCCACGGCAGCAATCTCGCCGGCGGCCTGTTCCGGGGACATGTAGGCAGGCGTGCCGGCGATCATGCCTTCGAAGCTGAGCGTCATGTTGTCGCCGCCGTCGCCTTCCAGCGCCTTGGCGAGGCCGAAGTCGAGCAGTTTGGGCTCGCCGGCTGTGGTGATCATGATGTTCACCGGCTTAAGGTCGCGGTGCATGACGAACCTCTGGTGCGCGTGCTGCACGGCGTCAGCCACCTTTTCCATT
>JANNVM010001290.1:0-10328 GCA_031414455.1 Verrucomicrobiota bacterium | reverse complement strand
GCTCGAGGTTGCGCGCGCCGCCGCACCGGTGCCCGGATTTGCCGCGCGGCTCGAACTGGTTTTCTTCGACGGCGAAGAGGCGGTCACCGGGTTCACCGAGCCGCGCGGCCTGGGGGATTCGCGATTCGATGGACTGTTTGGCAGCCGCCACTACGCGAAGGAACTGCGCCGGCAGCCGGCAGGTCAAATTCCCAGGCACGGTATCGTCTTCGATATGATAGGCGACGAACGGCTGGAGGTCGAATTCCCCGCGAACGGATCGCGGCGGCTGTCAGGCCTCGCCCAGCAGGCCGCGGCGGAACTGGGATTTCAGCGGCACTTCCGGGACACCGCCGAACACATCGTGGACGATCATGTGCCGCTCTCATGGGTCGGCATGGAGGTGATTGATTTCATTGACTTCAACAGCTACCGCGAGTTCTGGCACACTTCAGCGGACACTCTCGACAAGCTCAATCCCGCGAGTATCGAAATCGCCGGGCGCACCGGACTGCTGTTTCTCGAGAAATATCTGGCGGAGTAGGCTGATTTCAGGACGTCTTCCCCGTGCAAGCCGGAAAAAGGGACTCCGAAATGAATTGCCAGTGCCTGACAGTTTGCCTACAGAATGCCGGGCCGGCACTTCCGCCGGTTTTGCTGCGACCGCTGTCACCCCCACTACCTCCATGAAACGCCGCCTTTGTGTTCTCGCCGGATCCCTATTCATTGCGCTGGTTCCTCCGGGGGGGCTCCATGCGCAGGACGACAAGAAAAAGGATGATGACGGCAAGAAGGACAAAGACGAAGAGGAAGAGGTGGATGAAATCAGCAGCAAGGACGAAGCCAATTTTTCCATAGACAAGCTGGTGGGCGGCAAAGAGGTCTGGGCGCTGACAGCGGATCAAGTGGAGAAGGACTACAAAAAGGGCGGCTTCAAGTGGCTCGAGACCGGCAAAAAAGACCGCGGTATCCTGCGTCCGAAATGGATGTGGATGAAGTCGGAAAGGAAAACTTCCAGCGGCAATATTTCCTTCAACATCTCCGGCGCGCGGACCTCCTACAAGCTGTTCGACGGGGCCTCCTCGGCGGAGGAGGTGAATTTTGAATTCAAGAATGGCACGCTGGCCGGCCTCACCATGTCCATCTGGAACAAGGGTGATTCCGAGGAAATCATGAAGACGATCTTCATGTCGAAAATCACGACGCTGACCACTCAGTTGAACACGAGGCTTGGTGTGCGCGGCAAAGACATGGGCAAAGACCAGGCCAGCGCCTCCAAAGCGATGCGGCTGCGCTGGGACGGGGCGGATACGATGGCGCAGTTGGAATACAGCTTCACCGAAGACCTCGTCAGCAACGGAGCGAAACGTCAGCGGGTGTTCAATCCGGAGTTCATCCGGCTGCGATTGATGCCCGGGGGGAAGTCGGTGGTCGGCACCACCAATGCCGCCAACACGGCCAAAGTCGGAGCGTCCGCACTCGCCGCCCGGGTCAAGAAACTGCCGGACGGCGACGTTTACATTGATGGGGTGCCGATGGTGGATCAGGGCGATAAGGGCTACTGTGCTGTTGCCAGCAGCGAGCGCGTCATGCGCTATTACGGCATCCAGTGCGACCAGCACGATCTCGCGCAGGCTGCCGATGCCAGTGCGGGCGGGACGCGCCCCAGCGATCTCGAAGATGCGCTGCACAAGCTGCAGGGGAAATTCAAAATCCGCGTGCGCGACCTCGTGAAGTTTGACTACCAGGATCATCTGCGGCTGATCCGGGCCTACAATAAGGAGGCCGGCAAGCAGCGCGGAAAAGTCTGGTCGGAGGACGAGTGGTACTTCGAGCCTGATGTGGACATTTATCGGGAAGCCCGCTGCCGGAACAACTCGAGCGAGAAGTTCCGGAAGATGGTGATGGACAGTACCAGCCGCGGTGTGCCGCTCCTCTGGGCGCTGCGCCTCGGACTTTATCCGGAGAACGGGGAGAAGGCGCCGCAAAGCGGCGGCGGTCACATGCGAACCATCATCGGCTTTAATCAAAAGAAAGATGAGATCATCTTCTCTGATTCATGGGGTGCCGGCCATGAGATGAAGCGCATCAAAACCCGCGACGCATGGGCCGCCACGCTGGGGCTCTACCTGGTGGAACCGCAAAACTAACCGATTAGTGCCATGAAGTCCCTCGTGCTCTGCGCTCTGGCCGCCGCGGTGTTGTGCGGCCCCGCGGCCGCCGAATTCCGTAAATGGACCGACGCCGCCTCCGGGCGCAGCATGGAGGCCGAATTTGTCAGTCAGACGGATGCCAAAGTGACCGTTCGTCTCAAGGACGGCAAGGAAACTACCATCGAAAAGACGAGACTCAGCAAAGACGATCAGGACTTCCTCAAGACGGCAAAACCCGCGGCGGCCCCGGTGGCTGCGCCGGCAACCGGCGCGGCGGCGAGGACCATCGGCTTCAATGACGTCAAGATAGACAAAAAGGACTGGAGCCGGCCGGTGCCGCCAAAGGATCTGAAAGTGACCACCGTGGAACTTCCCCAGCAGGTGGTGACGCCGCATTTTTTCCTCGCGGGCACCCCCAAAGTACGGCCCGAAATTGTGGACATCTATGCCGAGAGCGCAGAGCGCCTCTGGACACAGATGACGCTGTTCGTGCCCGCCATCGCCGACCTCTTCAAGGAAAAACGCATGGCCATCGTGCTCCTCGAAAACAAGGACGCCAGCGTCAAGTTCGGTTCCTGGGTCGGGAATAAAATGGGCAGCGGCAGCAGTTATACATGGGAGCGCAGCACCATCGCCTTCGTCAACTTCAGCGACGAGTACGCGGAGGAACAGAAGTTTCTCTCCTCGGGCCGGACCTTCCGCATGGACATGAAGGGCAACATGCGAAATCTGAAATGGCCGGAGCGCATCCACTTCATCTCGGGCGACATCTTCCGGGCCTACCTCGATCCCGTGAAATCGAATGGCGATTACTCACTTGGACTCATCGAACTCGGGTTTGCCTACTATCTCGAGGGGGAGATTTGCGGAAATATCACTACGGAGGTAACCTATGGCGGCGTCGCGAGTGTGGAGGGATTTCGGAATGGCCGGGCATGGCCCGCGACGATTAAAAACCTTCTGAAGAATCCCGCCGTCAAACCTGGTATCGAGAAAATCCTCAAGACGGAAGTCTCGAAGGCCCAGCCCCTGATGGTCGGCAGCACGTTTGCTCTCATGCATTGGACGCTGCGTGATCCGGCGCGCACCAAAGCCTTCAATGACATGCTGGCCGCCGCCATCAAGGATGCCAAATCGCCCGACCCCGCGGCATTCGCCAAAGCTTACGGCTACGACACTCCGGAGGCCTTTGACGCGGCGCTCGTTGCTTACATGAAGAGCGATCAGTTTAAGTGAGCGCGCCTATTTCTTTTTCAGCGACGCCAGATATTCCACGAGGTTCACGAGGTCAGCCTCGCTCATGATGGTGTGCAGATTGGGCGTCATCAGCGACACCTTCAGCTTGTCGCGGCTAACAACAGAGGCCTTGTCGCATTTTACGATGATGCCGCCGGGAACCTTGAGCGACAGTTCCTTGTCTGTCTCGCTGGTGACCATGCCGGTGAAGGTGTTGCCATCTTTCGTTTTCACCTCCCATCCTTCAAAGCCAAAGCTGATGCCGGCGCTCGGATTGAGCACCGAGTCGTAGATCGCTTCCTTCGCCAGTTTGGTGCCGATCTCACTGAGCGCGGGACCGAAATCCACGCCGAGGCCGTTCACCTGATGGCACGAGAAGCAGTAAGTCATAAAGGCAACCTGGCCTTTCGTCGCATCACCGGCTTTCTTCACCAGCTCAGCCACCGGTGGCAGTTTTGCGACTGCGGCCATCGTTAGGACTTTGGCAGCCGCGGTACGAATGGCTTCATCCGTGGAAGTGGCCAGCGCGGCAGCTGCGGCCGGCTTGATGGCATCAGAGAGTTTCCCGTCCTGTGCGGCGGCGAGTATCGCCTGCTGGCCGGCGGTATTGCGTGCGAGTCCCCGGATTGCAGCCTCGCTCACTGCCACCGGAGTCTTCGCGTCTGTGAGGATCACGGTGCCGACTGCGGTCGTTTCGGTGCTGCCCACACTGGCGATGGATTCCACAAGCGGCGCTGCCGCTGGAGCATCCAGCGCGGCGAGTTTTTCCCTGACGGACGCACCCTGGCCAAGCTGGAAGAGCAGTTTCACTGCCTGGCCGCTCTGCGGGGTGCCGGCCTTCTCTGCGGCGAGATTGAGAAGCGCGTCTTTCTGCGAGGTGATCGCAAACTTCTCCGTCAGTTGGAAATACTCGTCCGTCCCGGCATTGGCCGCGAGGTAACGGTCTATCGCTTCTTTCGTCTTCGCGCTCGCCTTTGCGTAGTCGAAACCGGCAAGCCGCTGCACCGTCTGTACGATGCGTTTATCGGCGTCCGTTGTATCCTGGGCGAACAACGTCGTGGACAGCAAAAGGGTGGTGAAGAGAGAGCGAAACATAGAGGAGTGACGTGGGCGTTGCCGCCGGGTGCTTCTTTCCGGCAATCCCGGACCGTTTCAAGGGACGTTCTGCGCCAGCCCTCATGCGGCCAAAGCGGAATAGGCCGCACCTGAGGCGTCGCCCATAAGTGGTGAGGCGGGCTTGTGGAACTTGCACGGCGCGCAGGTTTCCGTCATGGGTGGCGGATGAAGTGGACAATCCTGCTCCTGCTCTCCCTCCAGCAGCCGTGTGCTGCCTCCGGGGAGCGGCTCCGATTGATCATCGAAACAGATGCCGGCGGCGACCCGGACGATGAGCAGTCGCTTGTGCGTTTTCTGCTCTACGCCTGCGAGTGGGATGTCGAGGGGATCATCGCCAACCGCGCCGCGGCACGCGACGGCGAGAACAAGAATCCCGCGCGCACCGGCATCGGCATCGTTCGCGCGCAGGTAAAGGCCTGCGGCGAATGCTGGCCGAATCTGGTGCAGCATGATACACGCTATCCAAAACCGGAGGCGCTGCTGGCCCGCACGGTTTCCGGCACGGATGACACGGAGGATGCTGTGAATCTTCTCCTCGCCGCAGCGGACAGCGATGACCCTCGTCCCGTGTGGTATGCCGACTGGGGAACGGACAAAGGCGCGGCCACTGTGAATATGAAGCGCGCTCTGGACCGCGTGCTGCGCGAGCGCGGGGCCGGCGGTTACGCGGCATTCAAGAACAGGCTGCGGATCATCGGTTATGATCAATTCCCGGAACACACGGCGCGTCCGCCGGCGTGGAAGCTGTGGGTGAACACCTTCCAGCCGCCAATGGACGGCAAACGCTGGTATCACCGGTTCTCGGCGCTCACCGCAACCGCAGGGGGATTCGACATCACGCGAGATTGCCTGACAAACCACGGTCCGCTCGGCGCACTCTATCCGCTTAACACCACGCACCCGCAGAAGGAGGGAGACACGCCCGCGTTCCTCTATCTTGTCCCGACCGGCATGAATGACCCGGAGCATCCGGAATGGGGAAGCTGGGCGGGTCGCTATGGCCCGCAGGAGAATCATCCGGGGCTCCCGTATTTTCACGCGAATCAGACGGACAACTGGAACGGGAGCACCAGTCGCGATAACACCCTCGCCCGGTGGGCCGCGGGCCTGCAGAATGATTTCCGCGCCCGCCTCGACTGGTGCGCAGCGCCGCGCGACAAAGCGAACCACCCGCCGGTCCCGCATCTCAACACCCCATCGCAACTCAAAGTCAGGACTGGTGAGAAGTTGAACTGCACCGCCGCCGCGAGCACCGACCCCGATGGCAACCGACTGACATTCCAGTGGATCATTTATGGCGAAGCCGGCAGTTACCGGAAGCCTGTCCCATTCGAGACGAAGGAGGCAGGCCTAACGCTTTCTGTGCCGGAAGACGCGGCGGGGAAAGCGATACACTTCATCCTTCGCGTCACCGACGACGGCACGCCGCCCCTCTCGCGCTACCGGCGGCTGATTGTGGCAGGGATGTAGAGCGACACACCGGGGTGCGCCTGGAGGGCGATGCCCGAAGAGGTGGCGGAACTGGAAAACGAAAATGTTTAAATCCTACTTGCGCAGTGTAGATTCATCCAGTAGGAGAAGGACATGCAATTGACGAAAAAAGGCGAGTATGCGCTGCGCATGTTGATCCGGCTGGGTGTTGCCCGCCGGATGGGACGTGACGTGGTATCGGTCTCCGCGCTGGCGGAGAGCGAGAAGCTGCCGTTCAAGTTTCTGGAGCAGATCCTCGGACTGCTGCGGAAGGAGGGATACGTGGAAAGCCGCCGAGGCAAGCAGGGCGGGGCCATGCTGGCAAGGCCGATGGAGCAGATCAAAATCGGCGATGTGGTGCGCCTCATTGACGGACGCCTTGCGCCTATTGGCTGCGCCAGTGAGACTGATTATGAAAAATGCACGTGTCCGGATGAGACGCACTGCGGGCTGCGCATGCTGATGATTGATGTGCGCAACGCCATTTCCCGCATTCTCGACAAATATACGCTCGCTGATGTGGTCGGCGTGACCATTCGCAAAATGGAGCGCGATGGTGTGGTGGTGCCGTTTTCCGCCCCCGCGGCCGGCAAGTCCAAAGCCCCGCGCGCCGGAAAGAAGAGCGCCAATCCGCGCCGCGCCGATCCCGAAGACGGGTTCCTCAACTGGCTTCTTAACAAGCCGCTGACCCACTGATTATCCCGATTTATGTCCGCACAAACAGAAGACATCACTGCCGACTCCTGGCAGGAAGTCGTCCGCCGCAAGGTGGCCGCCATCCGGTTCGGTTCCGTGCAAATCACCGTCCACGATGGACGCGTGACCCAGGTGGAGGCGGTCGAAAAGACGCGCTTCGTGGCTGACAAAGCAGAGGCCGCACCCGGCCGTAATAAACAGGGCTGAACTCCCTGGATGTTTTGCCTGCCGCACCCACGGAGGCCTCCTCACCCATCCGCAGACGCCGACCGGACCACCGGAAGCCGACGCCTCGCAGTTGACAGTATATGAAACAAAAAACCACGCGGGCCATTGCGCTCGTGTCTCTCCTGACGGTCCCCCCGCTGCTTCGCGCCGGGGAATTCACCACGGAACCACCCGCTGCCGCGGCACCGAAGAAGCCCGGCGATGGTCCTGACAGTGTCTTTGCCCAGACGCGATATGAACGCAGCGCTCCGGCCCTGACCGGCGGCGGACGCGGCAGGGAGTATCACGCCGGCTACCCCGGCCTGCAGTACTTCATCTGCGGCGACAAACTCAAGCTGCTCGCCGGCGCGGAATACGCCCACCTCAATGGCGGCGGGAACGGCGGCGGTTTCGAAGGCCTCACCGTGCTCACGGGAATCCGGCTCTCCTTCTAAAAAACGAACCTCACACCACCTCACTATGAACAGACGACACTTCCTCACACTCACGGCCGGCGGCATTGCCGGCACCTTGACCTCATGCAGCGAAAAGCCGGCGGTGAATGCGGACGGCAAGCCCATCATCCGGTTCGGACACTTTCCGAATATCACTCATGTCCAGGCACTCGTGGCCCACAATCTCTCGCGTCAGCGCAAAGGCTGGTTTGAGCAGCGGCTCGATGCGGAAATTGAATGGTTCACTTACAACGCGGGACCCTCAGCGACGGAGGCGATCTTTGCGAAGACACTGGACGTGACTTACATCGGGCCCAGTCCGGTGCTGAATGCCTACGCGAAGTCCAAAGGTGCCGAAATGCGCGTACTGGCCGGCGCTGCGAATGGCGGCAATGCGCTCGTGGTCAGACCCGATACCGGCATCAGCGCACCGGCGGATTTTCGCGGGAAGAAGATCGCCACGCCACAGTTGGGGAATACTCAGGACGTGCAAGCCCGCGCGTGGCTCAGCGACAACGGCATCAAGGTCACGCAATCCGGCGGCGACGCTTTCGTCATTCCCACGCAGAACGCCGACCAGCTCGCCCTGCTGCAAAAGAAGGATCTCGATGCCGTGTGGACTGTGGAGCCGTGGGTCACGCGGCTGGAATTGGAAGCCGGCGCCAAAATCTTCCTCGAAGACAGGGAAACCAACGTCACGCTGCTCGCCGCGCGCAGCGCGTGGCTCAAGGAACAGCAGGTGCTGGCGAAGAAACTCGTCGCGGCGCACAGGGAACTCACTGCGTGGGTGCTGGCCAATCCCGGCGAGGCGAAGGCGCTGGTGAAGGCGGAACTCACCGAACTGAAACTCCCGCCGAAGGATGCCGTGCTCGACCGCGCCTTCAGCCGTGTCGTCATCACCGATGAGATCTCGCGCGAGTCGCTGGAGAGGATGGTGACCAGCGCGCAGAAGGCCGGATTCCTCGCTGACATTCCCGCGCTGGATCAACTTCTGCCCGTTCTCTAACACCGAATGAGTGCGAACCAGGAACTGCAACCCGTCGCGCCGGCCAAGCTGGTGGTGAAGGATGTGACCAAATCCTTCACCACCCGCCGCGGCTGGCTCAAGGCCCTCGACGATGTGAGCCTGACGGTGAGCGAGGGAGAGTTCGTCTGCCTCGTTGGCCCCAGCGGCTGCGGGAAAAGCACGCTGCTGAATCTCATCGCCGGACTCGACACCGTGGACAGCGGTACGCTGGAGAGCGACGGTCAGCCGATCTTCAGCACCGGCCGCGAACGCATGGTGATGTTCCAGGAGCACGCGCTGTTTCCGTGGCTCGATGTCATGGGCAATGTGCTTTTCGGCCTCGAGTTGAAGCCCAATCTGACTGACAAGGACCGCGTCGAAGTCGCGCGCTATTACCTGCACCTTGTTGGCCTTGAGCGGTTCGCGCACGCGAACATCCATGAGCTTTCCGGCGGCATGAAACAGCGCGTCGCCCTCGCCCGGGCGCTGGCCCCCAATCCGCGTGTGCTGCTGATGGACGAGCCGTTCGCCGCACTCGATGCGATGACGCGTGAGCAGCTCTACGCCGACCTGCAAACGATTTGGCAGGCTCGGAAGAAGACCATTATCTTCGTCACCCACAATGTCCGCGAGGCCGTCTGCCTCGGTGACCGCGTGGTTCTCTTCTCGCCGAACCCGGGACGCATTCGTGAAGACTTCGCAGTCACCCTGCCGCGCCCGCGCGACATCAACAGTGTGGAACTCGCCGGCATGGCCACCGAAATTACCCGCGCCCTCAAACAACACACTGCCGCTCCCACAGCATGAAACGCGCCTTCGTCGCCATCCTCTTTTTCGCTGTGCCCGTCGGAATTTGGCAGGCCATTTATTTGTTCGGGCGGTTTTCGCCTGTGCTCCTGCCCTCTCCCGGCGAAGTCGGAAGCTACCTCCTCCGCGCAGTTCAGGACAGATCGCTGGCAGAGGCCTCATGGGTCACCATCAAACGACTGATGATCGGTTATTTCGCCGGCTGCCTCATCGGACTGCCTCTCGGCCTCATGACCGCACGCAGCAAGTTCCTCAGCGACACCATCGGCGTGATGGCTCTCGGCCTCCAGACCCTGCCAAGTGTGTGCTGGGTACCCCTCGCCATCCTTTGGTTTGACGGTGAGGCCGCCATTCACTTTGTGGTCATCATGGGCACTCTGTGGAGCGTTCTCATCGCCGTGGACAACGGTGTTAGGAACCTGCCGCCGCTTTACGTCAGGGCTGCGAGGACGATGGGCAGCCGCGGGATGCACACGCTCGTGCGGGTGATTCTTCCGGCATCGCTGCCCTATGTGATCAGCGGCATGAAACAAGGATGGGCGTTTGCATGGCGCTCACTTATGGCGGCGGAAATCTACGTCACCATTCTCAGCGGCTATGGTCTCGGACACCTCCTGCACTTTGGCCGGGAACTCAACGACATGAGTCAGGTTCTCGGCGTCATGCTCGTCATCGTTTTCATCGGACTTCTGGCGGATAAGGTCCTCTTCTCTCCGTGGGAAAAGTTCCTCCACCACCGCTGGGGGACGGCGCAGAACTGAGGTGTCATTAAGCGGCCCCCAATGCCAGCTTCCACGCCAGACCCAGAACGGCGCAGGCGGCGATGGTGGGAATCAGGCGGGCCTTAAACTGTTGCATCGCCACGAACGCCACGAGGACGACGACGGCAATGAACCAGTCGAACTGTCCCGCCGGCCACAGCGCATGGACGGAGAATTTTACCCCGAGATTCAGAATGACTCCGACCACTGCGGCCGTGACGGCGGTGAGTGCTGCGCCCAGTCGCGGCTGAGTGCGCAGTTTCTCCACGTGTGGCGCGCCGAGAAAGACAAAGAGAAAGCACGGCACGAACGTCGCCCAAGTCGTGATGAGCGCACCGATGGTCGCTCCGGTCAGGTTGCTCATGCCTTCGGGGTGCGACTGCCAGCCGCCGACGAACCCGACGAATTGCAGCACCATGATGAGCGGGCCGGGAGTCGTCTC
>JANNVM010001289.1:0-4782 GCA_031414455.1 Verrucomicrobiota bacterium | reverse complement strand
CAGAAGCTCGGCATTGAGGTCCGGAGAATTGGCGAATTGTTGCTTAGTGTTGTTCGACGCCTGTTGCCGCAGGGTTTCTGACTCCAACAATTTACCTTTAATTACGCTGTTCACATAGACCAGCTTATCCTGGTCCGTCAGTTCGCCTTCATTTTCCTTCGCGGCTTTCAGCGCCTCGCGTGCGGCTTTGTAACGCTTCATCAGGCGGCCCCGCACGCGGCTCATAAGTGTCTCGCCCGCCTGCGCCCCGTAGTTCTTCGCCAGCGTCTCCCATGCATTCGGCTGCGTGGCCTGCACCCATGCGAGCACATCCGTGGGGAAGAGCGCTCGTGCCCGGTCATAGTGCGCAGCATCGCCTTCCGCATAGAGCCAGCCGTGGGCGGCGAGGTGCTCACAGATTTCCGTCTCGAAACTGATTTCTTTGTGGACGCTCATCGGTCGGGATCGAAAGTTAGCAGAATATGCGAATCTTCTGACAACGCATCCAGATCCAGATACGCCAACATGGCCTGCTTCAAGTAATTTCCGGCATCATCATTTTCTTCCAGGAGCGCCACGGCTCCATTGGCAACCGGCCGCGCCATTGGCGCTGAGGAAAGATTCCAGGCGTGGAGATCGCCACAGGGGCGGAGATTGCCCCGCTCCGGAAGGCCAAAGGCCTGATCCATACCAGCCCGGGGCAACGCCCCGGGTATCGGAACCGACAACGCATGAGCCCGGAGGGGCGATCCATCAGCACACGGTTGAGACGCCGCTTCATGGTTTTCTCCTGGCGCTGCCGTAATCCGGGACGTTGCCCTCGACTGGTTTGAGGACTCGCCCCTGGCGCTTTTCGAGGAGTGATTCCACATGGCAGTCAGGCGGTGAGCAGGACCAAATCGAGCCCCTGGGCTTCGTAGGTTTTGAAATCGCGATCAAGAGTGACCAGGCACAAGGCCCCGCTCATAGCGAATGCGGCGAGATAGGCATCCATCCAGACATTTGGCGAAGTGGTGTCGCGGGAGGCCAGTCGATGCCAGAGCGCGACGGTTCCACGGGGTTCTTCCCGTTCGCAGACTTGAGCAAGCGCCAGCAAGTCATGCAGCGCCACGAGAGCATCCCGATTGGTAAGACCGTCCGCGCCGTAAGCCTTTAAGAGCGCCGGAGTGGAGGCCAGACGCAGAAAGCTCTGCTGGGTGGAGCGGCAAAAGACCGCCGGATTTGCGGGGGTCGCGTCATGCAAGGCAGTCTGGGCCTGCTGGTGGCAGGGGTGAGTGGTGAAGATCGCGGCGATCCACACATTCGAGTCAAAGAGAGAGCCCGGCACGCTTCAAGTCCTCCTCAGTCTGAGTTTCCTGTTCGAGCGCGAGCAGTTCTTCCACGCTCATGCGGGTTGCGGGAGCGTGCGGCGCACACCGAATGACCGGCAGACCTCGTTCCCCGATCTTCACCATAGGGCTGACAGAACGTTTCTCCGATAGCCCGAGGGGTGCCAGGCCAAGCCCCTGCCGGAGGAACTCGGCGACAATATCTTTCACCGTCCGTCTTTGGTGGACGGCTCGTAATTTCACTTCCCTAATTAACTCATCCGGTAAATCCAGCGTAGTTTTCATGCGCCCAGCTTGCCAGCTTACCAGCTTGCTGTCAAACGGCGTTCCTCTGTCCCTGTTTACTTCGTCAGCCCTCCGATCATGGTCAGGATGCGGTCGGTGACGCCTTTCAGCTCGGCATCGATCTCCGCCAGCGGGCGCGGGGGCTGGAAGACGTAGAAGTGGCGGTTGAAGGGGATTTCGCAGCCGATCTTTGTCTTCTCGTGGTCGATCCAGGCGTCGGCGGCGTGGGGCAACACCTCGCGCTGGAAACAGGTGTCCACGTCTTCGCTAAGCGGGACGTTTTCCGTGTCGCGCAGGGCAGCGTCGGGGACGGGCTGGCCTATGCGTTTGCTGCCGAGGCTTTTGCGCATCTTTTTCCAGAAGCTGGAGGCGTCGATGAGCTGCACCTTGCCCTTCCGGGCGGCGGGCTTCCTGTTGCTAACGATCCAGAAGCGAGCCATCGCTGACGCGCGGCAGGCCGGGACCGAAGCGGCCATTGAAGCCCTGCCCGGCGGCTTCCTTGCGGATGATGGCCTCAATTTTCTTCCACTCCACGCCGAATGGCGGATTGGAGAGCATGTAGTCGAAGAGCTTCCCGATCAGGCCGTCGGCGGAGAGGGTGTTCCCGAAGATGATGTTGGCGATGTCCTGCCCTTTGATTGGGATCGGACATTGGATGCGGGAATGGAGGCGGCTTCGCGGGGTAGTCACGCGGGAATGTCCGTTTCACCGGCTGAAGATTGTGATTGGGTGTCCGTGCCGGCAGTCCGTGCGGTTTGTCACATTCGGAGTGGTGCTGTGCGACAGTAACGTTGCTTCCGCGGCAGTGACTGATTTGTTGCAGGAGGAAATTTGTATGGGCGCGGGTGCTGTGAATGAATGGTTCGCCTAACAGGCGATCTGCGGAAGGCGCGGATGGCCGCGCCACTCCCTCACCACTCTGAACTCCGCCATGACTCCACCCGCCGCTTCCACGCCGTCTCCATCGAAATCCGGCATCCGCCGCCCCCGCAGCGGCGTGCGAAAGCCAGTGAAGCGTCCGGCGATGGCGCTTTTTCTTGCGTCATGTGTCGCCGCTTCCGCCGCGACGCTCACGCCGGGGAATGTGGTGATCTATCGCATCGGCACGGGCACGGGCAGTCTTGTGAACACCGGCAATCCGGTCTTCCTTGACGAATACACGCCGGCCGGCGCGCTGGTGCAGAGCATCGCGCTGCCGGAGACGGTGACCGGGGCCAACAAGCAACTCATCGCCAGCGGCACTTCCACTTCCGAGGGCCTCATTACGCGCTCGGCGGATGGAAAGTTCTCCCTGCTCACCGGCTACGCGACGAACCCTGGCGGCGCGATTTCGCTCTCCGGCACAGCGGCCACTGCGGTGCCGCGGACCATCGGGCGCGTTGACGCGGCGGGCAATGTGGACACCACCACGGGGCTGACGGACTACGCGACGGCGAACAATCCGCGCAGCGCAGTGTCCACCAATGGCACGGACTTCTGGGTCTGTGGCGGCGCGGGCGGCATGCGCTATGCCACGCTCGGAGCCACGACTTCCACGCAACTCAGCACCACGGTCGCCAATCTGCGTCAGGCGGCAATTTTCAGCGATCAGCTCTATGTTTCCACTTCGTCAGGCTCGGCGGTGCGCGTGGGCACGGTGGGCACGGGCCTGCCGGCCACGAGCGGGCAGACGATCACGAATCTCCCGGGCTTTCCCACGGCGGGCGGGCCCTACGCTTTCTTCCTCTGCGACCTCGATGCCGCGACAGCGGGCTTCGATACGCTCTATGTGGCGGATGATGTCGCGGGCATTCAAAAGTGGTGCTTCGTGGCCGGCGCATGGACCGCGCGCGGCGTGGCCGGCACGGACGCGGAGGACTATCGCGGCCTAACGGCGCTCGTGAACGGCGGGACCGTGACGCTCTTCGCCGTGCGCAAGGGCGGCAGCACCGCGGCGGGCGGTGGAGAATTGGTGAGCCTTGACGATTCGTCAGGCTACGATGCGTTGCTCACCGGCACGCCCACCCTGCTGGCCACGGCAGTGGCGAATACGGTCTTCCGCGGCGTGGCGCTCGCACCGGAAGTCGCAGCGGACCTTTCCATCGCCGCCAGCGGCCCGGCCAGCGCCGCGGTGGGCGCGGACTTTTCCTACACGCTCTCGGCGAAAAATGGCGGCACCGCGGATGCCGCGGGCGTCGCGGTAACGTTCACGCTGCCTCCCGGCGTTACTTATTCCACGGCCAGCGGCGCGGGATTCAGTGTCGCGGAAAGCGCCGGAGTGGTCACGTTCTCCGGCGGCGCGCTGCTCGCGGGTGAATCGAAGGTGCTCACCGTCACTGTCAGTCCCACCGCACCGGGCACGTTCACGCTGCCGGGCTGGGCGGCGCTCATTGATGCCGCCAATACGGTGGCCGAAGCCGACGAAGGCAATAACAAGTCACCGAACCCGGTGACGACGCTGGCCTCCATCGTGCCGGACCTCACCGCGACGCTCTCTGCTCCGTCGCAGGCGGTGAAGGATGTGCCGTTCGACTACACGATCACTGTCGGGAACGGCGGTCTCGGCGATGCCGCGGGCGTTACCGTGCAGTTCACCATTCCTGCGGGCCTCGCGTTCAACAGCGGAGCGGGTGCGGGCTTTGCGGTCAGTGAAGCCTCGGGCGTCGTCAGCTTTACGGGCGGCAGCATTCTTTCCAACACCTCCGCCATTCTCACGGTGAATGTCACCGGCTCGCCCGCGACGCCGACAACTTACACCGCGCCCATCGGCGCTGCCGTCGCAGACCCGGCGAACGCCATCGTGGAAGTGAGCAATGCCAACAACGGCTCGACCGCCGCGGTGAGCACGCTCGTTCGCATTTACGCCCTGCCCTCCGCCACCGGCGATGCCTACACGACGACGACGAATGAATCGCTCACCGTTCCCGCCGCCACCGGCGTGCTGAACAACGACGCGCCCGACTCCCGCACCGCGGTCTCATGGTCGCAGCCGGCGAATGGAAAAGTAACCGTGAATGCCGACGGCTCGTTCACCTACACGCCGAACGAGGGATTCGCCGGCACCGATACTTTCACCTACGACGTGACCGATGCCGTGAAGCTCTATGGCAACAACCTGCCGCCGCTCGGCACCTACGGCGGCGCGCTCGTCACCGGCGATGGCTATGGCTCGTCGTTCGTTGCCGTGCCGGGCACGACAGATGAATTCTAC
>JANNVM010001288.1:0-4950 GCA_031414455.1 Verrucomicrobiota bacterium | reverse complement strand
GCATCACCGCGGTGGATCAGCCCGTTCACATCAACAGGGTGCTGCGTGAGAAAGGCTGGATCACAGTACGCGAGGAACTGGGGCGTGAAATCCTCGACTGCGGCGCCAGCAAAGCCTTTGCCGTGGCCGACCATCAGGTGGCGCACGTCTATGTGAACGATCCGTCCATTCACCACGAAGTGCGCGCCGCTCTGGAGGAGGTGCCCGGCATCCAAAGCGTGATTGACGGGGTGTGGCGCGCCAGCATCGGGCTCGATCACGACCGCGCCGGCAACATCATCTGTGTGGCCGATGCACGCTCATGGTTTACTTACTATTACTGGCTCGATGACGCGGTGGCCCCCGACTTCGCGCGCTGCGTGGACATTCACCGCAAGCCCGGCTACGATCCCGTGGAGCTGTTTCTCGACCCTGCGCTGAAGCATCCCAAACTCGCCGTCGCGACCCGCCTCGCGAAAAAGAAACTCGGCATGCGCTACCTCATGGACGTCATCCCGCTCGACGCCACGCTGGTAAAAGGCAGCCACGGCCGCGTCCCCGAAGACCGGCTCGACTGGCCGATCCTCGCCGGCGAACTCCCGCACCTCTCCGACCGCGAATACATCCCCGCGACGCAGATTTACCACGAGATCCTGCTCGCCCTGCGGAAACAGATCGCGGAGTGAGGATCGAATCTCTCTGCGGTCAGGGATGCACGATCTCCTGCTCGCCCGGACGATGAAATGCGCGGAAGTGCGCGACATTCAGTGTGTAGAGCCGCGCAGCTTTGGCTTTTCGGGCGGCCATGAGATGCAGGAAGTCGTACACCGCCCCGCCCCTCACGCCGCGGCTCTTGCATTCGCGCATGGCGCGCAGCGTTTCCCCCGGTGTGAGGATGACAATTTCGAGGCGGGGTGCAAAATGATCCTCCACCAGGGAATGCGCTGCATCCGGTGACATGCGAAACGGCTTTTGTCCGCCGGTGAGCGTGCTGAAAGTCTCCACGATGCCATGCGCATACATTCTCATGCCGCCGGCGACAATCAGTCTGCGGCAGGCCGTATGACCCTTTTCAGACTCGATCATCGCGGATACGAGCACGGAGGTGTCTATGCAGTCCACGCTCACTTTCCGCCGGGTTTGGCGAGACGGCGCAGATGATCCTCACGCATTGCTTTCACAGCTTTCACGGCGTCGAATCCCTCCCAGCCGGTAACGACCGGCAGCCCGTCGGGCCGGCGGACAATTTTCACGGAATCCTCCTCAGGCGAACAGGAGAAGGCATCCTCTCCAACTTCGACTTTCAGGCGGGTGCCTTCGCGCAGGTGGAGGCGGTCGCGGACGGGTTTGGGCACGACAAGGCGTCCTGCTTTGCCAAGAGTAATGGTCATTGTCATGGTAAAAGAAGTGCCATCGGGCGTGCCATTTCTCAAGGCGAGACTTTCGCTAATCCCGGACACCCGGTTCCGTGGCCACTCACCCGGGCGGCTCTCCTGCTGCCATGAAGTGCCGCGCCGCCGCCATCGGATCCGCCAGCGCGCAGCCCACGGCCGTGCCCAGCGTGAAGACCAGAGCCTTGCCGCCGCATGCAATCACCCGTTCGTCGAAGATCGCCGAAGTCGCCGCGAGTTCTGCATCATTGAGCAGCCAGTGCGGAATCTCCGGCAGCCCTGCCAGATCCAGCGCATCCGTCACCAGTTGGGTGTCCATCCGCATTCCGATATACGAGGAGCCCAGGGGCTGGCCCCATTTGTCCAAAGCACTGGGTAGAGCAAACACCACGCCCTCCGGCGGACCGGCATCCGCTTCCGCCAGCACCGTCCGCAAACTGTCGGTAATGAACCGCCGCAGCACCCGCCGCTGAGCACCCTTTTGCTCGATCGTTTGTTCCCCGGGATCCGTGCAGTAAGGAAGCTCCCTGGCATTTCGCGGAAACGCCCACCGCCGCTCCGCCCATGACACCTTGAACATCGTCTGCCCGAGGTCGCAGACCATGCCGCGGCATTCCAGTTCCTCCAGCATCGCCAGCCCGCCTTCCTCGCCGGCATACATTCCGCCCTCTCCGCGCAACACCGGCAAGCCGAGTGCCCGGGAGACTCCTTCATCATCCACATCCTCCATGTTTCCGCCAGCCAGCCACAGGCAGCGGACATCGTCCAAAAAATGCCATGCGAGAATCATTTCCTCCGGAGGAGACAACAGCGGCCCCGCCAGCCGGAGGAGGGTCGCAGTGCGATCCTCCCCCGGCGCGTGCATGAATTCCTGGCCACAACGCCTGAGCATCTCCTCCAGCCACAGGGGAATAACCCCCGGTGGATGGAGGCGAAAGCGATGCCCGGGCTGGAGGCGGGTTGTTCCGATAGCCATGCGTTAGCCGCCGGAACTGCTGCTGATGAAGGTGCTGGGCCAGAAGCCGGAGCCTTCTCCCCGTCCGGGATCGTCCTCGAATCCCTGGATGGATTGCTGGAGCCGGACGATTTCGTTCCGGACGAAGGCGTGCGGATCAGGTGATGCCGGGGGATTCGCTGTCAGGATGTTGGTAATCGCCTTATTGATGACCCCGATACCGGCTAATCCGTTTTTGACTGCCCAGAGAAACTCTGCTGCGGCTTCGGAGGCATCTTTGACTGCGTTCTTGTAGGGGGTAACGGGAGATCCGCCACCGGCCGGGAGATCGGCAACGTTGGCAAAATAGCCTTTCCCGTCGGGTTTAACCTTTGCGGCGCCCTGGACCATGGCGACCAGCCGCGCACTGCGGCGATCTGAATTGGGTTTGGGACCGGACCCCCTGTCGGTAACCTCGGCGAACTCAGAGACTACTTTATCGAGTTTGACTTCGAGGGGAGCCTCCGCAGTCGTCATGCCGTTGAGCCAGTTCTGGACAATGGTTTTGTCACCCGCCGGGCCAAGCGGGGTGATGGCGGCGGTAAGGAATTGGTTCAATACGAATTTTTTGCGCTGCCAGTATTCGGTGAGATTGCTCATGGTGGTGATGGTATTTTGGTGTTTGTGTTTTGTGTTGCGGGGACGAGAGCGGGCACTAACGGGCCGGGAATGAGAACCACTTCAGAAAGAACGAAACTCTATTGGTTTAACTGGCCCTCCCCTGTGGGAGGCGCGGACACGAAGTTTGCGCATTTGCTGCCGCTGCTGGGCGCGGAGTATGACATCACGGTAGTCCCGAACGAGGCGCGCGCGATTCAGGGCGCAGAATGGACGGCGTATCTCGACCGGTGCGGGGTGAAATACACGCTGTTCGAGAATCTGCCGACTGAGCTTTGCGGCTGGGCAGTGGCGCTGTGCAACGGGCCGTTCCTCAAGACGGGCACCGCTGCGGAAATGAAGCGGCGGGGTGCCCGGGTGGCGTGGAGCAACGAGATGATGTGGCACTTTGAAGGGGAACTCGAGGCGGTGCGCTGCGGGCTGCTCGACTGCATCCTGTATGTCTCTCCCGAACAGCGGGCGGCTTTGGAGCCGGCGTATCGCGAGGCCTGCGGGGCGGCACCGGGGCTTGAGGAGACCGCGGCTCCGTGGGGAACAATTGACCGCCCGGGCACCGCACCGCTGCCCTGGGTGATGACAGGGAACTGGATTGATCCCGGGGCATTCCCCTTCCGTCAGCGAGGGGCGGAACCCGAAAGTCCGTTCACCGTGGGCCGGCTTTCCCGTCCGGATCCGGACAAGTTCCCCGACAATTTCCCCTCCACCTATGAGCGATTGGGACTGCGGGAACCTGCCAGG
Organism: Verrucomicrobiota bacterium; assembly: GCA_031414455.1. Lineage (GTDB taxonomy): Bacteria > Verrucomicrobiota > Verrucomicrobiia > Verrucomicrobiales > V1-33 > V1-33. Next base: position 1,230 of record JANNVM010001288.1, on the reverse strand, counting down.
TTCCGGGTCATGGGCTGGAGCGAAAAGTTGTCGGAGCGCTGGTGCGAACACACCTTCGATCAACGCTGGGAACTGCTGGCTCCGGCAGCGGTGCCAGTGCCGGCGTTTTTGGATTCGCTGGATGTTTTCGTCTATGGGCTCAGCCCCCGCTTCCGGGAGAGTTGGGGCCGCGCAGTGGTGGAGGCGATGCTGTGCGGGGTGGTGCCCATCGTACCGGGCGGCGGCGGGCATCACCTTGAGCATCTCGTGACTCATGGAGTCTCCGGTTTTCTTTGCTCCAATCAGGACGAGTTCGGCTATTGGGCGAGGGAATTGCAACGCGACCGGCAACTCCTGCAGCGGATCTCGCTCGGCGCGCGGCAGGACGCCTGCGCGCGGCACTGTTGCGCTGCGGACCACCGGCGGCTCTGGTGCCGCGCATTCGGCTGATCTTTCGTTTTTCATTCGTGCCCTGGCGCGTTCCGGTTGTCGGTGAGTTCATGGTGGATGTGTCCAAAAACATCCAGCCACGCCGGTTCTCCGCCGGGGCCTGACAGTTCATGAAACGGCTGGAAGGGACTGCGGGACTGGTCGCAGGGTTGCCAAAAAAGGCGTCCCGTGAGGCGGAACTCGCCGTCCGTGGCGGTTTTCACAGACTTGCTCAACAGCCGGGTCAGATCCTCGTCCACCAATAGCACATAAACCCAAAATGAGTTCGTGGTTTGGCCCTCCCTTTCATCGACTGTCTCTATCCGAAGCAACCGCCGCCGGCATGGGCTGACCATGGCGAGCAGAAACGGGCGGTCTTCCCCTGAGAACACCGGAACAAGGTAGTAATAGCTGCCCGGGCGGGCAAGGTGATAAACGCAGAGCGGCGTGCCAACGGTAGCCGTGGCCAGCCGCCCTTTATGCACTTCAAAAAGTTCATCAAGGTCCCGGAGTTCATCCTGGAACAATTCCCGCAGTTCCTTTTCCTCGTCTGCGGAAACCACCGCTGTGTCTGCTCCACCGGGCCGTGGAGCCGCCGCCGCGGCACCGGACGGGTTTTTCCCTCCGGGTTCCTCTGTGGGGCACGCTGCCTGGGTGCCTTCCTCCGGATTTGGCGGGGGCCCGCCGGAAGCGCCTCCCAGCACAGGGCCCGGCGAATTTCCGGCGGGGGCCGCCCCGCCATCAACAGGCGGTGCGGGGGGATGGGGTGCGGCATCGTTTTGCATGACGGGTAAGAGGAGGAGGGTGCGGCCATTCCAGTGG
>JANNVM010001287.1:0-2672 GCA_031414455.1 Verrucomicrobiota bacterium | reverse complement strand
GTCGGAGCCGGTATCGGCGTGTGGCTGTCATTCATGATGATGCGCGGAATGCACCGCGGGGCCACCGGCTGGACGCCCCCCGTCGCGGACACCCTGGCATTCCACGGACGCAGCCTGCTGGCCACGGCGGCCATCGTGCTCACCATCGCAGGCGCTGCGGTCATGCTGCTCGCGCTCGTGTTGCCGGCCGAGGGGCTGCGCTTCATTGTTGATTCCAGGAAGGGCGTGATGCTGCTCAACCTCCCGGTCATTCTGGCCGGTCTCATTTGCGGAGTGCTCTCGCATCGCGAGACTGCCGGGAAAACGTGTACCTGGATCTGCGGCGCTCTCTTCGCTGTCCTGCTGTTGCTCTTCGCCTCCTGATGTCGCCTGACAATTCCGCCTTCTCGCCCACGCGCTGGACGCTCGTCGTCCAGGCGCAGGGGCGCACGCCGGAGGCCCGGGCCGCATTGTCCGATCTCTGCGCCGCCTATTACTCGCCGGTGCAGGAATTCATCCGCCAGTGGCTCCCCGGCGCGGACAAGGCCGACGACCTCACACAGGAATTCTTCGCGCAACTCCTCGCCCGCGGCGGTGTGGACGGCGCGGATCGAGAGCGGGGAAAATTCCGCTCGTTCCTGCTTGGCGCCGTGAAGCATTTTCTCAGCCACGCCCGCGAACGAGAGCAGTCGCTCAAGCGCGGCGGCGGCAGGGAAATTCACCCGCTGGATGCCGCCAGCGACGCCGTGCCCGACCCCGCGCTGCCGCCCGATGCCGCCTTCGACCGCCACTGGGCGCTAACACTTCTCAGCCGCGCACTCAATTCGCTTGAGGATCAGTTCACCGCCGATGGAAAAGCCGAAACCTTCAAGGTTCTGAAACCCTGGCTCTCCGGCGATGCCGACACGCCGCAGTCCACCGCCGCCACCGCCCTCGGTCTCAGCGACACCGCCGTGAAAGTCGCCATCCACCGACTGCGTCAGCGCTTCCGCCAGCAACTCCGCACCGAACTCGCCACCACCCTCGACTCCGCGGAAATGGTCGAAGAGGAAATGGGCCACCTCTTTGCCGCCCTCGCGTGACTAACCCAACCGGCGCTGTTCCGCGTCGCCCATGTGCGTTAAAAAAGTAACGACAAATTACTTGCACTGGTGATGCCGTGCGTTAAACACGTAACGCTCGCCGAACCACGTACGCTTATGTCCGATCCCTCCAAACTCACCCGCCGTGAACGTCAGATCATGGACGTTCTCTTCGCCCGCAGCGAAGCCACTGTGAATCAAGTCGTCGAGGCTCTGCCCGATCCGCCGACCGCGATGGCCGTGCGCCGCATGATGCACATCCTTGAAGAAAAGGGCCACCTGCGCCGGCGCGAACAGGGCCGCGAAGTGGTCTATGCGCCCAGGCAGTCGAAAGACAAAGCCGGGCGCTCGGCGTTTGAGAAAGTGCTGACGACGTTCTTCGGCGGCTCGCTGGAGGAAGCCCTCTCGGCGCATCTGCTGTCGCGGAAGGACGGTGTGACTGCCGAGGAACGCGACCGTCTGGTGGGTCTCATCGAACAAGCCGGAAAGGAGGGCCGCTAAAATGAACCGCATCCAACTTTCCCTGACCGCCCTCGTGGGGGCGCTCATGCCTCTGGTCTTCGACTCCGCGCTCAAAGGCGCCGCGCTGCTCGCCGTGGCGGCGCTGGGTGCGCTTGCATTATATAAGGCGTCCGCCGCCGCGAGGCACCTCGTGTGGCTCATCGCGGTCGTCGCGCTGCTGATCGTGCCGGTGCTGTCGTTCGCACTGCCAGGCTGGCGGGTGCTGCCCAACTGGACCGCAACCCCGCTCGCGGAAGTTGCGGCGGCACCCTTGGCCGCACCGATGATGCCCCCGGAGACAGCAGGGACTCAAGTGACTGCGATGTTACCTTCACTGCCCATCAGGCCGGAGCCAGCGATCAGTGAGCTGCCGCTCGACGGGCCTGGTCCGCAGGCGCTGACCGTTCCCATCCCGCATCCTGAGTCTCCCATCCCGGATCCCGCCCGCACATGGCGCGACTGGCTGCCGGTGGCGTGGGCGGCGGGCTTTGGGCTGTTCGCGCTGCGTTTGCTCGCCGCGCACCTGCTGCTCCGTCGTGCGGCGCGTGAATGCCCCACGCTGAAGGCGCCGCCGGATGGATTCATCGCCTCCCTGTTTGCCGCCGCTTGTGCGCAACTCGGCATCCGTCAGCGCGTGCTGCTGCTGCTGGATGAAAAGCGCACCATCCCTGTCGTCTGGGGCGTCTTTCGTCCGCGTCTGCTGCTGCCCGCGGAGGCGCGGGAGTGGAGTAAAGAACAACTGCATTCCGTGCTCCTCCATGAACTGGCCCATATCCAGCGCCGCGACACGCTCGTGCAGTGGATCGCACAAATCGCCTGCGCCCTCCATTGGTTCAATCCGCTCGTCTGGCTCGCCGCATGGCGACTCCACGTCGAGCGCGAGCGCGCCTGCGATGACCTCGTGCTCGCCAGCGGCGTTCGCCCGTCCGACTATGCGAAACACCTGCTCCACGTCGCCACGAGGCTAACGCCCGCGCGCTGGACCCAGGCGTGCGGCCTCGCGATGGCCCGCAAGTCCTCGCTCGAAGGCCGTCTCCTCGCCGTGCTCAGCGAAAAACTGAACCGCCGCGGCGTGACCTCCGCGCTCGCCGCCATCGCGCTGCTGCTCGG
>JANNVM010001286.1:0-7499 GCA_031414455.1 Verrucomicrobiota bacterium | reverse complement strand
AAACATGCGCCCGAGCATCCGCTGCCGCCATTCCTCGATGCCCGACTCCCCGCCGCACCGCTCCCACACGCGGAATTGACTGCGCAGCACCTTCATTCGCTCCGGCCCCACCGCCCGGTCCATCATTCCGAGCATCTGCTCCAGAGGCACATCAAATCCCGGCGGTCGCTCCGGCACGCGGACGAGCAGGTGAAAGTGATTCCCCATTAGGCAAAACGTCAAAATCTCCACCTGATGGAACGCGGCGAACGCCCCCATCATCGCGCGAAAGACCTCGCGCTCCTCATCGCCGAAGACTTTCCGCCGGTCCACGAACCGGGAAACGACATGATACACGCCGGTCTGCGAACCGGTGCCGGGATACGAGAATACGCGAGTCTTGGCCATGAGATTTGGGATGTTTGAGGTGGGAGATGGGACGGCGGCAAGTAGCCGGGAACCGGCAGAACGTCAACGACTTCTTCATTTACTGGTGTGGCCTGTTGATTTACGTTCTCGTTCTCCTACTCGTCCTCGACCACCCTGACTCGGACTGTGGTGTTTCGAGGACGAGAACGGGAACGACGACGAGGACGAACCTGGAACCGGAAGCTACTCTCCGTCCCCATCGCACCGCGGTTCTTTGCTGAAGGCTGGACACCGAACCCGGCACTCCAAACCTCACACCAGCGCCGCCCGCAACGCTGCCATTTCTACCGCCAGCGCCTCACGGGAACCGACCGGCTGCGCCAGTTCCGCGCGAATGAGTTCCCGCCGGACGTCGCCGCACAATTGCTCCAGCGCCGCACCGGCCAGCGTGTCATCGCCGCCAGCGGCCGGCACCGGACTCCATCGCGTTGTTAGGAATTCGCCGGCCATGTGATTCCATTTCCGTATAACCATATTTCCGGCTGTGGAACCCTGGACTGATTCACTGCGGCTGCGGCACAGGCTTCGCCGCACGAACCTCCACGGCGCGGCGGACTTCCACAAAGTAGGCACCGCTGGTTTTGCCGTCTCCCGTTAGCCATGTTTGCAGGGCGGCAGGGCCGGGCTTGAGAGCAACACGAAAATTCACCCCGGTGCTGCCGGGCGGCACGGACTTGGTTTCATCGGCCGTGCCAAGACGGAGGCGTGCTTTGTCAGGCGTGAAGAAGGAATCGTTGAGGGCGCGGTTCACGGTGAGCGGCCACCGGCGGAGGAGAATGTCGTAATTGCCTTCGCCGGCGACTTCGAGAAGCCACTGACCGTTCGCGGGAGTTCCGCGGATTACATCGTCGCGCGTGACCGGGGACGAGCCCCGGGCAAGCCAGTCGTGCGGGGTGAGCAGCACGGGATCCTGCACACCGCCCACGATGGTGCGAACCGGTTCGAGTTTGTCAGGGGCGAGGCGGTTCCACCACGACTCGCCCGCGGTGCGGAGACGCTGCACGGTTTCGGACTGTTCCCCGGCCAGGTTTTTGCGCTGCCCCGGGTCGGTGCGGAGATCGTAGAGTTCCCGTCCGTTGATGAGACGCCACGGCCCGGCCATAACACACTGCTGACGCCATGCGGACGGGACGGGAATTTCCTGGGCCTCAGTGATGAGGATACGCTCAGTGGAATCGGGAATTGTCCCGGAAAGGATGAACGGAGCAAGGCTGATGCCGTCACTCGTGTAATCCGCCGGCAGTGCAGTGCCGGTGAGGGCGGCGATCGTGGGGAAGAGATCGAAGTGTGCGGCGGCGGCGCTCACATTTCCCGCGGTGATGCCGCCGCCGGGCCAGCGGATCGCGAGCGGGACGCAGTGACCGCCTTCGTAGGGACCGCCCCGGCTGCCGCGCCGCCCGGCATTGAATCCCGCAGGCTTGTTCCTTCCGGCGCTGTGCATTCCGGTCGTGGATGTGAGGACAACGATGGTGCCGGCTGAGAGTTGGAGGCGGTCGAGAGTATCGAGGAGGTCACCGGTGGCCGCATCAAGGTCAGCAATCCACGCGGCGCGCAGAGGGTCCGGGATGCCAGGAATGTTGCGGTAGCGTTCGATTTTTTCCTCCGGCATCCCCCGCGGAAGGCCCGGGGAGAGGTGGCAAAAGAACGGCTTCCCGGCATTTTTCCCGATGAAGCCAGTGATGGTGCCAAAGGTGACTTCCACGCAGGAGCCGTGCCGCGGGGTGATCTCGCCGTTGAGGATCCAGAGGTCGTCAGTGCCGTCATTGGAATAGAAGTCGGCGACGCCGCCCGGGGTGCCGCCAGGATGTGTCAGGACGTGGGTGTAGCCGTGATCGCAGGGACGTGACGGGCAATTATCCCCGAGCGCCCAGGTGCCCGCCAGTGCCGTGACATAACCGTGGCCGCGAAGATGGGAAGCGATGGTCAGGAGCCCGGCACGGAGGCGGTGGCGGCCACTGTGATTTCCCCAGACGCCGGCATGCGCCGGTTCCAGCCCGGTAAGCAGTGCCGCGCGCGACACGGCATCAAGGGGACTGACGTGAAAGTCGCGAAAGACAGCGCTCCCGGCGAGAAGTTTATCCATGTGCGGCGTGGGCACCGCGGCACTCCCGCTGGCGCTAAAGTCCCCCCAGCCAATTCCGTCCACGGTGATGAGAATGATGCCGGGATTGCCCGCCACGCGCGCAGTGCCGGTGAGGATGAATATCGCCAGGAGCAGTCGCGGGAACATGGGGACTCATTTCATCGCACCTCCAGAGGCACGTGCAAGTTTCATCCTGCGGATCAGGAAGGGCCGTCGTCTTGAGGGTTACTGCTCTCAGCCTGCTTATCCGTCGGCGCCCACCACGTTACCTCCGCAAGCGGGGTTCCGCTGCCATAAACCTTTTTCACAGCCCTCACATTGAGATCAAGTCCGATCATGTGCAGTACCGCAGCCATCAGCATCGCAAAACCGCCGATGCTGTCGATCTTCCGCGTGTATATGAGGAGCCCAAGGCAGGCGATTCCAGCAGGAACGGCGATGTTAAGCGCTCTCACGATAAGCAACTCGCTGGCCGGCTGCGACTTCTCTGCATTCGCGATTTGCTCGATGATGCTGCCCCAATGCATGGCATAGACCGCCATCCCGATCTCTGCGAGTGCGCAGCCCAGGGAGATGAGAAAGAGAAAGTGTTTCAGCCTCATTCGAGAGCGAAGGGTTTAGAAAAAGTAAACTTAGGCTAATTGCGTTCTGAAACCAAGTGGTAATTATAATTATTATGAAAACTCCCCATGCGCGAAGGCAATCTCATCGGGTGAGTCACAGATTTTGCAGAAGATTCACCGTGGAAGCAAAGCCGCGAAGTGATCGGTCAACGGAAGTTTTGGAATGACCATAATACTTAAGGATTCTTAAACTTAGCTTGAACAGATGCCGGGAAAGTATAATTTCCACGGCTCTCACGAGGAATTCGCAATTCGATCCTGACTTTCATCCATTAGCCTTCATCAACCAGCCTTTTTTGCTCCATGTCTGCCCGCCGCCCTCTTCGCCGTCAGGATGATTCCGCTTTTGGAGCCGAGGGCGGAGCGGGGATTGCCGCGATCATGATGATCGTGGGCGGCGGGGCGCTTTTTCTCGCACTGGCGACCTACACACCGGACGACCTCGGCTCGTGGACCGGCATCAGCACGAAAGAGCCTCCGAACGATCCGGCCATGAACTTCCTCGGGCCGTTCGGCGCGACCGTCGCGGGGTTTGCCATGTTCCTGCTCGGCGGGGCGTCCTATCTTCTGCCGTTTGGACTGCTGTGGCTCGGTCTGGCACGGATCAATATGGGACTTCGGCTGTGGCCCCGGCCGCTGGCGGGGTTCGGAATTTTCGTCCTCTTTGGGGCAATTTTCCTCGGCACGCAGAAGTGGTGGTTCCAGGACTGGTGGCGGGAATTTAACATCCTCGGCTCTGGCGGCGGCCTCGGTTATCTCGGCAAAATTATTGCACAGAAGACGGTCAACACCGCCGGTGCCGTCATCGTTTCCGTGACCGGCTATGTCATCGGCCTCATCCTCATGACGGGCATCCGTCCGCAACGGGTCACTGGTGCCGTGCAGCGGGCCTTTCTTACGGCGTGGCGGCAGATCAAGTTCCGCCTCAGCGGACAGCGCCGCACGCTGCTTCAATCCATCCAGGAAAAGGAAGCCGTGCTCCTGGCCAAGGAACAGGCCAAAGCCGAACGGGAGCGCCGCCGGCTCGAAAAAGAACTCCGCCGCCAGCCGGTCGTGGACGACGGCAGCGGGGCCCTGCATGTGCCACTCAATCCCGCCGGCGCGCTCGACCTTGATGCCCTGGACGTGGAAGTGCTCGCCGGTCCGCGCGACCCCTCGCCGGCCCTCACCACTAACGAAGACGAAGAGGACGCGCCGCCACTGGCAGCCGCGAAGGCCATTCCGGCACTGGAAGTGGAATCGCCCATTATCAACGGCTCGCGCCGCATCCAGCCCACAGGCGAAGGCAAACTCTCGCTCGCCGAGTGGCGCAAGCAGCAGCAAAAGCCCCGCGAGGAATCCGCGGGCGGCAGCACCGGGGCTCCCGGCAACACGCCGGCGATGGACTTCTCCAACTATCAGCTCCCGCCGCTCGCCATTCTCCACTGGGACGAAGGCGCCGCGGATGTGAAGATTGATGAGCGCGGACTGCGCGAGACCCAGCGCACCATCATCGCGACGCTGAGCACGTTCGGCATCCAGGTCACTCCCGGCCCTATCACCCGCGGCCCTACCATTTCCCGCTACGAAATCTATCCCAGCGAAGGCCTCCGCGTAAACCGGATCTCAGCGCTGGAAGCCGACCTCGCGCGCGCCACCCGCGCCGAGCGCATCAACATCCTCGCCCCCATCCCCGGCAAGGACACCGTCGGCATCGAAATCGCCAACAATGACAAGGTCGCCGTCCCGCTGCGGGAGTTGCTCGAAGACGACACCTTCGCCGCCACCAAATCGAAACTCCCGCTCGCCCTCGGCAAGGATGTGTATGGCAACACCATTATCGCCGACCTCGCCGCGATGCCGCACCTGCTTGTTGCCGGAGCTACGGGCTCGGGCAAATCGGTCTGCATCAACTCCATCATCGGCAGCCTGCTTTTCCAGTTCACGCCGGAGCAGCTCCGCTTCATCATGATTGATCCGAAGGTCGTGGAAATGCAGACCTACAATGACTTGCCACACCTCGTGGTGCCCGTCGTCACTGATCCGAAAAAAGTCATCATGGCCCTGCGCTGGGTGGTCAATGAAATGGAACACCGCTACCGGCTCTTCGCCAACGAAGGTGTCAGGAACTTCGACGGCTACAACAACCGCAACAGCCGTCCGCACGTCATCGCAGCTGCCGCCGAGAAAGCCGAGCGCCTTGAGAAAGCGAAAAGCGCCGTCCGCGCCGCCGCGAGGGAAAACGCCACGATCGGCCTGCCGCTCTTCGACGCCGCCGCACCTGCGCCGGAGCCAGCGCCCGCCGTGGAGGACGACGGCACGTATGTCTTCCTCGACCAGCCGCCCGACGATCCCGATGCCGTAGAGGAGGAAAACCTCGTCATGCACCGGGTCGCCATCGAACCGTCCGCCGCCGCGCCCGGCGAAATCTGGGACGAGAGCGAACTCATCGCCGCTGAAACCGAAGACGAAGACGCCGGCCCGCCGGACAGCATTCCCTATATTGTCGTCATCATTGATGAGCTGGCCGACCTCATGCAAACCGCGCCCGCGGACATGGAGCAACTCATTCAGCGCATCGCCCAAAAAGCCCGCGCCGCCGGCATCCACATGATCCTCGCCACGCAAACGCCGCGCGCGGAAGTGATCACCGGCAACATCAAGGCTAACATCCCCTGCCGCATCGCCTTCCAGGTCAGCAGCGCCCTCGACAGCCGCGTCATTCTCGACACCAAGGGCGCCGAGAAACTGGTAGGCAAAGGCGACATGCTCTATCTCCCCCCCGGCACCAGCAAACTCTGCCGTGCCCAGGGAGCCTTCGTCACCGATGACGAAATCGCCGCCCTCGTCGCGCACTGCAATCAGCAGGCCAAACCCACTTTCGACAAATCCGTCCAGGCATCCCTCGGCGACGGGCCGAAGGAAATTGAGGAGATCAGTGACGAAGACGAAGAGACCCTCGAACGCTGTATCGAAGTGATCATGGTGGAGCGCAAGGCCAGCACCAGCCTGCTCCAGCGCCGCCTGCGCCTCGGCTACGGACGCGCCGCCCGCATGATGGACCTCCTCGAGCAGCGCGGCTTCATCGGCCCCGGCGACGGCGCCAAGCCCCGGGAAGTGCTCATCGCCCCGGATGACGAGCAGATGGAGTGAGGATGTGAAGAGCACCCAAACCCGGCGCGAGCCGGGGTGTGGAACGGAGAGTAACTTTCGGCGCGCCAATGTAGCACGGGCATGGCGAAGCCTGCCCGTGTTTGACCGCTGCCAACACCAACACCAGCACGGCCAGCCTGACGGCATGACCGTGCTACGGTCCATGCGCCTTGCCATTGAGTTAATCGGGCAGCACGGGGAAGTGGTGATGCCTTTTATGCAGACGTCAGAGTTTCCCAATCCGCCGGGATTTGGGCTTGGACTTGCTGACAGCATCTCCAGCGATCGTGTGGAATCCGATTTCGCGGCGCGGTGGCTCCGGCGGCGGATTGAGGAGCGGCTGGAGCTTGTCGTAGATGTCCTGGAGAGCGAGATCATGAGTGAGCAGGGTGCGGTCTATCCGGGCGAGCTGCCGGAGGATTTCCGCGTTGGAGAGCAGGCTGTCGCGCATCTCGACGAAGGCGCGGATGACATAGACACTCATGGCGATGGCTTGGTCGGAATTCAGAATGCTGGCGGCCATGAGGGCACCGTGTTCGGTGAAAACGCGGGGGAGTTTTCGGCGACCTCCGTGGCCCGATTTTGATGTCGCAATTTGCGATACCAAACTTGAGGTCACAATTTGTGACTTCAAGTTTGGGGCTTCAGACCGGGGTTCCAAACTTGATGTCGCAATTTGCGACATCAAGTTGTCGAACTCCTCGCGGGTCATTACGAAGGAGAAATCTTCCGGGAACCGGCGGAGATTGCGTTTCACCGCCTCATTGAACCTTCGAGTGCTGACGCCGTAGATGGTCGCGAGGTCGGAATCGAGCACGACGCGCTGGCCGCGAATGCAGTGAATGGGGATGGAGGGTTGGCTGGACACAGGAAAAGGGCGGCAGATCTACGGACGAAGAGGATGAGAATTCCGGTGCTATAACAGGAAGCCGCCTGGCTGTCGAACCGCATTCTGCGGCTGACGAGTGAGGCAATGACGAGCCCGGAGCCACTGACACTGTCCCCGGAACGTGCGCCCTGCTAATCCGGGTGCCGCGGAAGTTGCGTTTCCTGACTCCCCCGGCAACATGCCGCATGGATTCCACGCCCGCGCCTCCTGCATCTCCTGCTGCGTCCCAGCGGCTCATCTCACTCGATGTCCTCCGCGGCTTCGACATGTTCTGGATCCTCGGGATGGAGGAGGTGGCCGTAGCCCTTGGCAAAGCCACCAATAACACCTGGGTTCAGGGAATGGCCCACCAGTTGGATCACGC
>JANNVM010001285.1:0-5178 GCA_031414455.1 Verrucomicrobiota bacterium | reverse complement strand
GGTTGAGCTGCGGCCGAAGACACTCATCCCCATCGGCTATGTCGGTGTGGTCATCAGTTACTACGGCCAGAACGGCGAAGACGTGACCGGCGCAGGATTCCGCTATGGCGAGCAGGTCAGCCGCGGTCATCGCGGTGTCTGGAAACAGGCGCTCACGCCCGGTAAGTACGCGCTCAATCCCTACGCGCTTAAAGTGGAACTCGTGCCTACGGTCAACTTCGTGCTCCGCTGGATCAGCGGCCAGACGGAGAGCCACCGCTACGACGAATCACTCGCCAGCATTCCCATCATCACCGCCGACGCCTACGAGCCGCTCCTGCCGCTCTCGCTGGTGCTCCACATCGACTACGAAAAAGCCCCGCGCGTCGTGCAGCGGTTCGGTGACGTGAAACGCCTCATCAGCCAAACGCTCGACCCGATCCTGACGGCTTACTTCCGCGACGTGGCACAGTCCTCGCACATGCTGGAACTGCTCACGCACCGCGAAGATATTCAGAAACGCGCCACGGAGGAATTGGGACGCCGCTTTTCCGACTACGATATCAACTGCGTCGCCGTGCTCATCGGCCGCCCGGAATCCGATGCCCGCAAGCTCAGCCACGGCGAAGACCCGATCGAAGCGCTCTTCGATCAGCTCCGCATGAGGCGTCTCGCTGACGAACAGCGCGAGACGTTCGCCAAACAGCAGGAGGCCGCCGTGCGATTAAAGGAACTCAATCACGCCCAGGCCGAAGCCGAGCGCCAGACGCACCTCACCGCAACGAAAGTGGAAATCGAAATCGCCTCCAACCGCGGCGCCGCCCAGCTCGCCGAAGCGCAAAACATGGCCAAACGCGAAGTCACGCTCGCCGAAGGTCAGAGCCGCGCCGCCCGACTGCTCGGTGAGGGTGAAGCCGCACGCATCGCCCAGGTCGGTGAAGCCGAAGCCCGCGTCAGCGAGCAGAAAGTGGACGCCCTCGGCGACCCGCGCCTCTACGCGCTGAACCAAATCACCGACAAACTCGCGCAGAGCCAGCAACCGCTCGTCCCCGAACGCCTCATCGTCTTCGGCGGCGGCTCCAGCGACAACAACAACGGCCAGGGCGGCCTCTTCCAGGCCATCATGCAGGTGCTCACCACATGGCAGGTCGTGCAGGAGGAGAAGCCGGAGCCTGACAAGAAACCCGCCGCGTAATTCACGGCCGCGAATTACAGGCGCGTCCGGGAAACCGGGCGCGCCCCTGTTACCGCCGCTCTTTGCGCACCTGAACACTCTCGCGGAATACTGCTGCCAACGCAGGCCGCGCACGAAAGCTCGTCCGCTCCAGCTTCTCCAGGGCATCCTCAAAGTCCAGCAGCCCCGCTTCGTCTGCGGCATCAAAGATAATCGTAACTATTCGGGTCCATCCGTTCGGTGTCCATCCCTTTAGGGTGCGGGGGCGCGGAGCGTCCGGCGGTCAGGGCAGGCACGCGCACAGGCCCTGGAATGATCCGCACCGCGCACCCTAAAGGGATGGACACCATACTGCCGCGGGAGACATGAATAGTTACGAATGCACGAAGGGATACATCTTTGGCTCACACGGAAATCCCGCTTTTATCGGGGACCCGCGTGCCTATCGGGCGGCCATGCAGGAATCTCACGTCCGCCCGGAATTTGGACTCACCATGGTGATGCTGAATGCGGAGCCGGTATTGTCCATTTCTGAATTGCAGGAACAATTCGCGCAACAGTGGCCGGAACTGGCGCCCATGGAGGGAGCTGAGAAAAGCGAGGCATTACTGTCATGGACATATGGCGGGATATTTTTGAGTGTTGCCCGCGTAAGAGCACCGATTCCCTGGAGTGCTCTCGAAGGACCGTGTGCCACCAGCATTCTGTGGAACGATCCTGTCGCGGACATCCAGCGACATACCGGGCATCTTTTAATCGTAGTCGGCGGAGAGCCAGACCCGGTGAAACGTGCCTGCCTGCTCACGAAAATCGCGGCGGCGGTTCTGCTCGTGAATCCGACCGCTCCGGGAGTATTCTGGAGCCAGGCGTCGCTAATCGTACCATCGGCATTGTTCGTGGATTTCGCCAAAACGATGCGGCATCAAGTCCTGCCCCTGTGGATCTGGGTGGATTTCAGGATCGGCACTAACGATGCGGGATTAGTTTCCGGCTTCACAGACGGGATGAAGGCGCTCGGTCTCATCGAAATGGAGACCGTCACGGCTAATGAATCTCCGACAGAATTACGTGAGCGATTTATGGCGATCGCACACTACCTGCTGGAACATGGCATGGTGATGAAACACGGGGACACCGTTGGCATAAGCGCGGAAGAAAGAATTCGGGTTGAACTCGTCCCGTCGGTGTTCGGGAACGAAGACTTGGTGATGTGTTTGATCTACGGCTCAAAGGGCACCGATCCAAACCGCGCCCAACTCCAGACCCGTGAGTAATTGGACCGGCTTTGCTCCGCAGCGCAATTGTCAGGGAGAATACTGGACCCAACCAACGATTGCCTCCTTTCCCTACGGCTCCAAACCACCGGTGCGACCTGGATTCGGGGTGCGCCTTTTTACAATTGTCACCGGCCACAGAGTTCCTCCAGCATCGCGGCGAGATCGTCACCGGCCTGCACGAGCACGGCATCAATCGGCAGAATGATGCCGCGGCGGTCTTTGAGAAAGTTGGCGGGATGGGCGTCGAAGACGGCCATTTGATCGAGATCCCGATAAAATGACAGCGAGCCGCGGTAGCCTGCGAAGAAGTTGGGAATCAGCATGAAGTGCCGCTGCGTGAAGTAGCCCGTCATTTCTTCGCGCGTTGTTGGCACCCCCACCACCGTGGGCTGCGAGGTTAAAACAACCAGGCCCTCTGGTTCACGGGTGATGCCAAGGAGCCGAACGTCATCTTCAAAGTGGCGATTAGCCAGCAGGAGACGTTCAAAATACTCGCCGGGGAGCGCGTGTGTCAACGTTGGTCCACCCGTGGCTGCGATGACAGTAAAACCGTAATGGCCAGCGTAAGTCGCCTTGCAATAAAGATCATGACCGCGACAAATACGATGCTCCTCTCCGCCGCGAATGAACCCGACAAGGGCCTCCGTCGCATTCAGCCAACAGCCCCTTTCTTTGGCCCAGGCTTCGAGGTCTCTTTCCTGACGGCCTTGGAGAACTCTTCGCTGGCCCGCCGGTGATCCTCCTCCTGTTGAAGCAGTTCTTCCAAGGAGACGCGCGGCTGATTGTAGCGCGCCTTCAGCGTTTCCCCCGGGGGGAGTTGGTAGATTGCCTTCATGGTTGTTCATATTGCCACGCCTTCCCTATGGCAGCAAGCAGAGCTTACTGCCAGCCGGGATTTGGCGGCGGGATTTCCTCTCGCTGTTTTTCCGGCTCAATCTATGAGCCGGCCATGCCCACAAAACTCTCCACGCGTCTCTCACTCCTGGTGTGGCTGCTTTCGGCGGTGGTCTTGGCGATCCTCGTTTACTACCCGGTGAGCAACCGGCTGATGCGCGGGGCTGAACTGGTGCTGGGGCTCGTTCTGTGGCGCGGCCTGCTCGCGCACGCATGGAAGCACCGTTGGTGGCGGTTTGGGTTGCTGACAGTCACAGGGCTGGGTGCAGCGTTTCTTATGATGCCCGGGCGCGATCTGCCGCCCGCGGAAGAACTGCGAAGCGAGTATGTTCAGGGGCTGCGCACATATGAAGGAGTTACCTATCACTGGGGCGGCGAGGCATGGAACGGCATTGACTGCTCCGGCCTCGTCCGGTGCGGGCTGATGAAATCATTCTTCCTCCGCGGCTTGCGCACAGCGGACGCTGGACTCATGCGCCGGGCGATTTCGCTGTGGTGGAATGACACCAGCGCCCGCGCGCTCGGCGAAGGTTATGCCAATCTCACGCAGCCAATCGGTGAAACACCGGCACTAAACGGATTCGACCACTCGCAGCTCCTCCCAGGGGACCTCGCGGTGACGGCGAACGGAGTTCACATCATGGCCTATCTCGGTGGCGGGGAATGGCTGGAGGCGGATCCGGCCGCGTGGCGTGTTATCGCGGTGCGTGTGCCTGCAACCGACGTCGGCTGGTTTAGCGTTCCCATGCGCTTAGTGCGCTGGAGCGTCCTCGCTCCGCCGCCAGGAGGTTGAGATTGCGCCGGGGAAAGTGCGGCGTTAAGCGCGGCGGCATGTTTCAGTCACTTGCAGTTTATTGCGGTTCGAGTCCGGGAAACGATGCCCGTTACGTTCGGCTCGCGTATGAAGCAGGTGTGATTCTCGCGCAGCGCGGCATCCGACTCGTCTATGGTGGCGGCGGCGTGGGCATGATGGGCGCGGTGGCGGACGGCGCGTTGTCCCGGGGCGGTGCCGTCACGGGTGTGATCCCGACATTCCTCAATACCCGCGAACTCAAACATCCCGGCGTGGCGGATATGCGTGTGGTTACAACCATGCATGAACGAAAGCTGCTCATGGTGGACCTCGCGGAAGGCTTCATCGCGCTTCCCGGAGGATTCGGGACACTGGACGAACTATTCGAAGTCCTGACATGGAGCCAGCTCGACATTCACAACCGCCCGGCCGGCGTGCTCAATGTGGACGGTTATTACGATGGCGTACTGAGTTGTCTCGACGGCATGGTGGCCCGGGGATTTCTCCGCGAGGGGGACCGGTCGCGACTGGTCGCGGCGGAGAGCATGGAAGCCCTTCTGCTGAAGATGACTGAATGGCGGGCGCCGGAGACGTTGAAGTTCAGTCTGGCCCGCCGCGTGGAGGTCCAGGTATGAGAATTTTTGCGGAAAATCAGTAAGCCCGGGCAGGCGTGTCGCTGTGGGTGGACTTTTCGGGAGCCTGCGCTCTCTTATCCCATGATTCGCCCCACCGCTCTCGTCCTGCTCCTCGCTGCTTCGTCATTGTCTGCGCAGGAGGCCTCACCCGCATCCTCTGTCCCGCAATCACCGGAAATCGAACGCGCCATCGGCTCCGTCTATCCCGCTCTGGTGCTGATCCATGTCGTCATGGAAGAGGGCGAAGACGGGCGCATGAAAAAGATGCGCGGCAGCGGCAGCGGAGCGATCATTTCCGCGGAGGGGCACGTCCTGACGAACCACCACGTCGCCGGCCGCGGCACGCGGTTTGTCTGCACCCTTTCCACCCGTGAGGAGGTGGATGCCACACTCGTCGGCACCGATGCGCTCGCGGACCTTGCCATC
>JANNVM010001284.1:0-5346 GCA_031414455.1 Verrucomicrobiota bacterium | reverse complement strand
TATATCGAGGGGCGATACGGTTGATGGTGCCCGGTGCTCAGTGCCCGGTGCTCCGTCACCGAGCACCGAGCACCGAGCACCAAAGCCCCCCTTCGCCCTGAGCATCCGCATTTCACAATAATCCTCCGCCCCGCACCACCATGCCCAACGAAACCAGACACATCCTCGGCGTTTTCCAGGACGCCATCCGCAATCTCAATGAGGACATTCGCTCCATGGGCCGCATCGCCCGGGCGAATCTGGACCATGCCGTGCGCGGCCTTTTGGAGCGCAATGACGACTTCTGTAACCGTGCCATCGCTGACGACGAGCAGGTTGACGAATTTGAAAAAAAGATAGACCGCGAAGGCGTGGAGATTATCATGAAATTCGGCCCGGTGGCCAAGGATTTGCGCCGCATCATCTCTACCATGAAAGCGGCATCGGCGATTGAGCGCATCAGTGATCATGCTGTGAGCCTCGCCCGCCGGGCCAAGTACATCAGCAGCCGCGAGGTCGTCGCTGAGACCGCGGGCATTCAGGCGATCTACGAGCTCGCCGCGGCCATGCTCAAGGACGCCATCAGTTCCTTCTGCGAGGGCGATCTTGAGGCCGCACTCATGATCCAGGGCCGAGACACTGATCTCGACGCCGCCTACCGCGATTTTAACAAACGCATTACCGCACGTATGGCGGAAGACGTGCCGGGCATTCCCAGCTACGTTGATTTGCTCTTCTGCGCCCGCTTCATCGAGCGCATCGGTGATCAATCAGTGAACGTTTCCGAGGATGCCGTCTATCTGCTGACGGCCGTGGACATTCGCCATGGCGGCGAACTGCCCAAAGTGAAATAACCCGGCCTGCCGGGTCAGGAGAACGACACCACGCCGAGCTTCCCGAGAATCCAAACGAGGGCATAAGCGACGCCGGCGGTAGCGGGCAGTGTCATGATCCAGGCCCACAGGATGCGCTCAATGACGCCGAGCTTCAGCGCGCTGAAGCGTTTGGCGCAGCCGACGCCCATGATACTGGTGGTGATGGCGTGCGTGGTGGAGACAGGCATCCCGAAAGCTGCGGTCACGCTGAGAACGGTGGCGGCGGTCGTTTCCGCGGCGAAACCATGGACTGGCTGCAGCTTCACCATTTTATGACCCATCGTCTTGATGATCCGCCAGCCGCCGGCGGCTGTGCCCGCAGCCATGGTCAGCGCGCAAACCACCACGACCCAGTCCGGAACCCACTGCCCCTTGGCGTCCACCGTTGCGTCCGGCATGAATCCGAACTGAAGCCACGACGGCAGCCAACTCATGGCGCGTGCGCCCAGGGTCAGCGCAAACGGGTCCGCGCCCGCCGGTGTGTGCAGCCACGAGAGCCAGCCGGGGGTGTTTTCGAAGAGGCCGCTGGTGCTGGCGCCAACAAGTGCGAGAGTGATGATGCCCATCGTCTTCGTCGCGTCATTCATGCCGTGGCTGAAGCCCATGTAAGCGGAGCTGGCGAGTTGCGCCTTGCCAAAGAAGCGATTCACCGTCGTGGGCCGCCAGCTTCGCAGCGTTATGTAGAGCAGGGCCATCACGGCAAAACCGGCGAGGAATCCGATCATCGGGGAGAAGATCATCGGCAGGATCACTTTGTGGAGGATGCCGGCCTTCTCGCCTTTCTCCTTCACGGTCGTCTTCGCTTCCATAACCCGTCCCTCGAAGACCAGAACGAAAACATCCTTGCCATCCACGGTGACCTTGTGCGTGCCATTGAGATCACGCGGCACGGGGCGGCCCTGCCGGTCCTTGTCGGCCCCGGTGCCCAGGAGCGCCACCACTTCAGGGCGCGGCTCGACGAGATGTACTGATTTTTTGTCCTTGATGTCCTCCCATTTCACCGAAGTTTCCCATGCGGTTCTACCGGCAAAGGCGTCAGGTTTCACATCCTGTACGAGGACGGCGGCGCAGAACGTTGCCCCGACGAGGCTGCCCACGAGAGCATGGGTGGAGCTCGACGGCATGCCGAACCACCACGTCAGGAGGTTCCAGAAAATCGCGGCGATCAGCGTGCAAATGAGTACCGCCTGCGCCGCGTGATTGCTTAAAAAAGACTGGTCCACGATGCCGGACGAGATCGTCTTGGCGACGGCGAGTCCGAAGAACGCTCCAAGGAGATTCGTGACCGCTGCGAGCAGGATCGCCTGCCGCGGGGTGAGCACTTTGGTGCCGACGACCGTGGCGATGGAATTGGCCGTGTCGTGAAAGCCGTTGGTGTAGGTGAAGACGAGGGCGACGAAGACTACGAGAATAACGAGGGCAAGTTCCATACCTGTGAGGGATCAACTGTTCTTGTGAATGACGAGGGCGAGGGTGCGTCCGATGCTGCGGCACACATCGAGGCAGTCGCTGAGGATGTGATAGAGGTCCTGGGCGATGATTTCCCGCAGCGGATCGCCGCCGGGCTGGTAGATGCGCCGCAGAGCCTCCAGAATGACCTGGCCGGCATCGGATTCGATCTGACTCAGCCTCGCGTCGAGCGCCTTGATCTCTGCGAGACCGCCGCCACGCCGCATGTTCAGAACCATTTCCTGAACGATCTTCGCGCCGTTTTCCAGCATGTGGGCGATCAGGCCGAAGTCGTAGTCGCCGACTTTGTCCCAGGCGATATCATAGCGTTCGGCAAACTTCTCCACGGTCTTCGGGAGCCGGTAAAGCTGCGTGGCGACTGCCTGCAGGTCCTCGCGCTCGATGGGGGTTACGAAGACCCGGATGAGCATGCCTTCCAGCTTGTTGATGACTTCCTTGTCCTTCCGCCGGGCGGTCACAAAAGCGGTCAGGACCGGTGCCTCGCTCCGGTTGGACATGGTGTGGCGCAGGGCGGAGACGGATTCGACTCCGAGCGCGGCGCTTTGTTCGAGCAGTCCAAAAAACTCGTTCGGCCTGCCGAGAATGCGTTGCAGTGAGAACATACGGCGTGCGCTTAGGAGTTCTTGAGGACGATATGAGTGATGATGTTTCCGGCATCGCGGCAGCGGTCCACGACCGTCTCCAGCAATTCGAAAAGGTCGCGCAGCGCGATGACGCGGATGGGGTCATGCCGCCCGCTGTAGAGATCACGCAGCATTTCGAGCTGCAGCGAGTCGGCATCTCCTTCGATTTGCTGCAGCCTGCCGTTCAATTCCTTTGCTTCGTGGATCTTTCCCGCTCCCAGCGTACGCAACATGGCGACGAGCGCCACGACCTGATTGGTGGCCGCATCGAGGAGGACGATATGACGGGTGAAGTCCACATCCTTCACCACCGGCGAGCTGATAATGAAACGTTCGGCGAACTTCTCGACGGTCTTTGGGATACGATAGAGTGCATGGCTGAGCACTTCGATGTCCTCCTTCTCCAACTGGGTGACGAAGCTGGAGATGAGGGCCTCGTTGATTTGATCGGTAATCCTCTTGTCCGATTCCTTGGCCTTGTGGAAGGCATCGAGGCTGGGCACGGCCGCCGGGCTGGAAAGCACCCGGTTCAGCGCCTGAATACTGGCGCGACCCTCGCCTGCGGAGGCTTCAAGCAGCGTGAAGAACTTATCGTCCTTTCCGAAGATTTTCTGGAGTGAGATCATGGCTGGTAATGTGGGGCGCTGCTTTTTGTGACTGGACGGGCACATTGAATAGTGCTTCCATGTGACAATTCCGTAACATTGAGCTTGCTTGCAGAGTCGGAATCCCGTGGCGCGCGAGGGAGCGGAAGGCACTCGCTGCGGTCTGGTCAGGGTAATGTCGCGCTACCCCTTTCAGAGCTTGGCAAAGTGAATCGGCTGTGCTTTTCTCGTTCCGTCCGTCCCTTGTCCTGACGATTACCTTCAGCCCGCTTTGCCCTGTGCCTTCCAAAATCATCCGCAAACTTCTTCTCGCGATGGTCGCTCTGATCGTGGTCTTCGAGGCGGCCTGCTGGATTTTCCACCCCTTTCCGGTGGAGCCGCTGATGACGCTGAACCTCGACAACGCCATTCCTGGATTCAAGAAGGATGTCCAACTGACCTTTGGCGATGACTTTGTGCGCTACGTTGACTGGACCGGGGGAGAAAAGCCCGCGGACACCGTGCGCATCCTTTGCGTGGGCGGACTTTCCACGCAGGCGATGCTCCAGAGTGCGCCGGACACCTGGTGGGGGCAACTTCACTCACGGCTTAAGCAGCAGGGGCTGAAAGTCGAGACCGCCTCCCGCGGATTTGACCGCGCCGGCATCATCGAAATGGCCGCGGGCATGGCCCCTATCGTCGAGCGGCTTAAGCCAGACGTTATTATCCTCAATTCCGGTTTTGATGACGTGATCATCCACCCGGCGGACTATGAGTATGACAAAGACAAGCTGGCCAACCTGCCGGTGTTGCCGAAGCCTTCGGGAATCAGGAAGGCGCTGATGAGTTTCAGTCAAACCGCGCGATTCAAACGCTGGTGGTCGAAGGATTCCGATAATAAGAAGCGGCAAAATGAATTGGGGCGGAAGGACGTTTACAGGAAGTTCCTCGAAGAGAAGCGGAAGATGGTGAACGGCGACCGGGATAACAGCGGGCAGCAAAATGGCCTGCCCAGGCACGAAGGCATCCTTCGTATGGGAACCGCCAATGATCCGCTGCTGGAATATCTCGACGGACTCAAGGCCTTCGCCGACATCGCCGCGAAGCAGGGTGCGGCACTCATCCTTACCGGCGAGGCCTCGCTGCACGACAGCGTCATGAATCTCGTCCAGGAGAACAGTCTGCTCGCTTATATTGCCCTGAAGAGCCCGGAGGCCAACGGTGATGTCCCCGCCGCCCGTCCGAATCCGGCGTGGGTCATGCGGGAAATGGAGCGCTTTGCGGCGAAGGCGGAGGAGTTTGCCGCGGCCAACCAGCTTCCCTGGTTTGATCTCAATGGAAAGGTGGCGAAGACGTCCGACAACTTCTTTTCGGACGTGCTGCTCACTGACGCGGGGGCCGCGGAGGCCGGTCCGCTTCTCGTTCCCATCGTCGAGCCCGTGGTTAGAGCGAAGATGAAGTAAACAGCACCGCACAAACAGGTCACCGTGAGGCCGGAAACTGTCGCCGGTGGATATTACGGTGCCGCGTCCGTAACGCGGCCATGCCCCGGGCTGGCCGTGTTTGTTCCGGTGTGCGCTGCGGTCAACACGGGGAGGCTGCCGCCATCCCCGGGCTCAGACATCCTGACCCGTAGGGAAAAGGAATGAGCCCATCTGCTGCGCCGCAGGTGCCTTGGACTGCGGAGACTTGTCCTGATCTTTATCCACAAATATTGGCAGGGTGAAACCGGCGCCAGGCCTCGGTGATGGCGTCGAGTTTGAGCAAGCCGCGCCAGAGGACTTCGGCTCCGGGGTGGCCGTCTCCTTTGCGACC
>JANNVM010001283.1:0-6289 GCA_031414455.1 Verrucomicrobiota bacterium | reverse complement strand
CCAACCATGACACCCCGCCTGCTCCCCGCAGCCCTGCTGCTAACTCTTTCCTCCGGCCTCAGCGCCGCGGAAGTCACCGAACCGGACGTTACCAAACCGCGGAAGCCCGTTTCCGCAGTGCCCAGCTGACCCGTCTGACCCGGAGAAGGCGCCGCCGTGAGCGGTGCATCAGCCGAATCCAGCACCATCTGGAATTTCACCGCCGGAGTTCGCATCATCCCGGGCGTGATCGAACGCGCACGATGGCGCAACACGCTCATGTGGCATCCGCACCACCGGATTTCCCTCGGCATCGAATACAACCCGCTGGCGGATGACGTGGGACCGCTGGCCAACTTCATCCTGCATTCGGAAACGGAGACATTGCCTGCCGTTATTCTGGGCACCAGTTCCGATCGCATCGGCACGCCGGAAGGCCGCGCATTCTACGTGACGTTCAGCAAAGACCTCCAGCACTGGACGGGCCTGCCCGTGGCCCCCTACGCCGGCGTCAGCTACGGCACCTATGATGACGAAGCCGTCTTCGTCGGCGGCATCAACTGGCGGTTCTCCGACAGCCTGAGTTCCATGATCATCTTCGATGGCCACAAGGTCCATCCGACCCTGACATGGACCAAAGGCAAATGGAGCATCGGCGGCATCCTCGCCTTCGGTAAACAGCCCGGCATCTTCGTGAACCGGCGCTTCTGATAATACCGCGCCAGCCCCGTGACCGGCGGGGCTGGCGCTTTTTCCTGACATTCAATCCATGAACGCCGGGTTTCCCGCAGCCACAGCAGCCCCGGCAAAACCGCGGGGACGATTTTCTAAACCAGGAGAATGGAGTCCGGCGGCATAACGGTGACAAGGAAGCCAGCACAGGGCGTTTCCTCTCAGGAGCGAAACGGCGGGCGGCACATATCCATGGGCGTCTCATAGGGCTTCGCCGGAGCCGGCGGCAACGGTGGCGCGCTCGCAATGGAACCCCATGCCATGAGGGCACCGAGAAAAACAGCACCCGCCAGAACACTTGATGACACGGCGCGCCGCGCGCCCACCACTACGGCGACAAAGAGCAGTCCCAACAAGCCTGCGCTTTGCTGCGGAGCAGTCCCGAGACCCATGACGCCTAACGGACACTCAAGTTTGCCGCTCATTTCCAGCCAAACATGAAACGCCGCCACGCCGAAACCGGCCGCCGCCGCGGGCACGGCGAGCAGGCACAGCGTCCCCCGCGCCACGCGCGCGAGCAGGCCCGCGATCAGCATTCCCGCCACCGCCATCACAAATGTCCGCTGATAAAAGCACAGCGGGCAGGCTTTGAGTTTCATGCCGATACTCAACCACAAACTGCCGGCTGCAGCCGCTGCGGCAAGGAGAGTGGCCAAAAGCGCATACGGGCCCGCGGCGGGAGACGGTTCATTTTTCATCGGATCAGCTTCCTGCTCCCTGTCTGCCTCCCGCCACCGCTAAATGGGCCGCATCCGCGCCTGCTCCATCAGCTGGTGATGTTAGCCATGCAGCGGCCCTGAGCGGGCCGGCTGCAAAAACCCCGCCGGCTATTGCTGGCCGGCAGTAATGAGAAAGAGGAGCATTTTCATGACGATGGGACCAGTTGACAGGTTGTTCGTTTTTGTGTTGCAGCCAGTCTGCCGGCTGCGGCACTATTGACGGCGAGCTCCTCCGGCTTTCAGCCTTTTACAAAAAGCGCTCTACCGACACCGCCATCCGTTATGAAACCTCTTTTCATCTCCACTGCCGCCATCGCCGCGCTTCTCACCTCCTGCGCCATTCCAGGCGACGGCGGTTATGGTTCCGCGGGCTACGGTTACGATTCCGGCTATTATGACGGCGGCTACTATTCCGGCGGTGGCCACGGGCACTCCAATCACCACCGCCACGTGAAAACGCCTTTCACCAGCAAAGACGACGCCCGGAAGGATGCCGATCACCGCACCAGTCCGGGCTATCAGGACCCTCACCACGGCGGGAGCAAACACGGCCATGATAATGATGGCCACCGCGTGGACAGCCACGGTCATCATGTGGATGCCGCCGGCAATCACACCAGCACATCGCACGGCGGATCGGACAATCATTCCCGCGACAACGAGGCCCGTTCGGACTCGTCCCGCAGCGCCCCGGAGTCCAACCGGCAGGAATCCAGCCGCAGCGACGATGGCGACCGGTCCGGCGGCAGCAATAAGTCGGACGATATTGGCAAGAAAGGAAAGGACTGAGGCCGCCGGTTTCGGCGCAACGATTGCCATCGAAACGGCGGACATCTCCCTTGCGCGTCCTTGAGGGAGAGGCACTGATGCAAACTGAGACCAATTCTCAACTCGCCGCCAGCACGCTGCCGCTCTTCCCTTTTCTCCCTCCGCCTGTCTCTGGATGAATACCGCCACGACCCTGCTCAATCCTCTGAAGGACGGGATGGTGTATGCCCTCGTGGGAAATCCCAACTGTGGCAAAACCACGCTGTTCAACTCACTCACCGGTCTCAAGCAGCGCGTCGGCAATTATCCCGGCGTCACCGTGGAGCGGAAAGAGGGCGAGTGTTTTTCGCAGCACGGCGTGCGGCTGCGGATCGTTGATCTGCCCGGTGCCTACAGCCTCAACGCGCGTTCGCCGGATGAAGCCATTCTCCGGGACGTGCTCCTCGGCCGCAGAAAGGACACGCCGCGCCCTGACAGAATCATCTGCGTGGTGGATGCTTCGAATCTGGAGCGAAACCTCTACCTGTTCACGCAAATCCTTGAGTTGGGTGTGCCCGTCATCCTCGTGCTCAACATGGTGGATGTTGCAGAAAGCAACGGCGTGCGGCTCGATGTCGCGCGACTGGCGGAACGCTTTGGCGTGCCGGTCGTTCCCATGGTGGCGAGTCAAAAAAAGGGGCTCGTGGAACTCAAGCTCGCCATGAGCCGTCCGGATCTTGCGCCGCCGAAGCCGTTGCTCGACGCCATGCCGGTGCCGGTGCGCGGGGCACTCGTGCGCAGCCGCGAGAATCTCGCGGAGGCGGGCGTCGTCAGTGCCACGGCGTCGCCGCTGGAGCCGCTCTATCTTATCAGCGGTCACGATCCAACCCATTATGGTATCGATGAGAACGCGGTGGCGGTAATTCAGCAGGCGCGCGGTCAATTGGAGCGCGAAATCCCCGGCTGGGAGGACCGCCTCGTCGCCAGCCGCTACGACGCCATCCATGCGGCCCTCACGGATGTCATCCGCCGCCCGGACAGCGCGTCGGCAACGCTCACTGACAAACTCGACACCATCCTTCTGCACAAAGTCTGGGGCTGGCTGGCACTCATCGGTACGATGACGTTTCTCTTCTATCTCATCTTCTCTGTCGTGGAGATTCCTGTGGGCTGGATTGAAAGCGGGTTCGCTTTCGTCACCGAAAAAGTGCAGGACTGGATGCCCGACGGCGACCTGCGCAGTTTGATCACCGATGGCGTGCTTGCCGGAGTCAGCGGGGTGCTCGTTTTTCTGCCGCAGATCCTCATCCTGTTCTTCTTCATCGGGTTCATGGAGGACACCGGTTACATGGCACGCGTGGCGTTTCTCATGGATCGCGTGATGAGCCGCGTGGGGCTCACGGGTAAAAGCTTCCTCCCGCTGCTCGGCTCGCACGCGTGCGCTGTTCCAGGGATCATGGCCACGCGCACGATCGAAAGCCCGCGCGACCGGCTCATCACCATTCTCATTTCTCCGCTCGCCGCGTGTTCCGCGCGACTGCCCGTGTATATCCTGCTCATCGCCGCGCTCGTGCCCGGCGAACTGGTGCCACCTCTGATGAAAGCCGGCGTGCTGCTGGGGCTCTACGCGCTCGGAATCGTCGGTGCCTTTGGTTTTGCATGGCTCTTCAATAAAAAGCTGCTGCCCGGAGCGCCGTCGGCGATGATTCTGGAACTGCCCGCCTACAAGATGCCGGCGTTTGCCAACATCGTGCGCCAGATGTACGACCGCGCCATGATGTTCGTCCGCCGGGCCGGCACCGTCATTCTCGGACTCTCCATTCTGCTGTGGGCCGCCGTCACTTATCCCAAGTTGGAGCAGGATGCCGCGAATCCACTGCCGGAAACGGAATACAATGCCGCGGCTCTAGCCTACAGCACTGCCGGACGTCTCGGGCATCTCATCGAGCCCATCGTCAAACCAATGGGAGCCGACTGGAAAATCGGCATCGGTCTCATCGCCTCGTTCGCCGCGCGGGAGGTCTTCAACACCAGCATGTCTGTCATCTACAGTGTGGAAGAGGGCGACGACGAGGACACAAACATCCTGCGCCTGCGCGACCGTCTCGCCGCGGAAAAACGCACCGACGGCAGCCCTGTCTATACGCCGGCGCTGTGTTTCTCGCTGATGATCTTCTTCGTCTTCGCCATGCAGTGCCTCAGCACCGTGGCCGTCGTGCGCCGGGAAACGCAGGGCTGGAAATGGCCCCTGTTCCAGCTCGCCTACATGACCGGCACCGGCTACCTTCTCGCCGTCGCTATTTTCCAATTCAGCCGCCTCTTCACATGAATGACTGGCAAACATGGGCCGCTCTCGCCGTCGTTGCCGTAACGGCAGGGATTTTCATTTTCCGCTGCTTCACAAAAAAGAAGTCAGGCTGCGGAGGCGGCTGCGGGTGTGCCGCGACGAAGAGGCCAAAACTGGAGCCGAAGTAATCCCGACCGGCATATGTAGCGCGGGCATGGCCAAGCCTGCCCGTGTTTTGCCCGCCATGCGAATGGGAACCATCACGGGCAGGATTGAGACCAACACGGCCAGCCAAAAAAGCATGGCCGCGCTACGTTTGCCGCCAGGAATGCAGATCCGTGTTTCAACGCAAGGCGGTTCACTTCCATCGTTTCCTGGCAGAATTCCGCGGTGAACTTTCGGCTCAGATCGCAGGAGCAGGAATCGACCTGCATTTCCTGCCAGAAATCACGGAGCACCTTGTTGTAGTCGGCGTCGCCTGTCTCCGGGTCCGGCCGGACTGGTCCCTCCCATGCGGCCACGCGCGTGGCGATGGCTCCATAGCTGTTCGCCTTCAGCCAGCGCATCTTCGGCCGCACGATGCGCCCGGCCTCGCCCGTGAGCACGAACTTTTGCCGACGGTCCATCGGGTTGATGTGCCCGCGAATCGGCGATTGCTGCGCAGCTGCTATACCGACGCCGCTGCCGGCGGTGACGGCGCTCGCGGCAGCCATGAATGACGGGGCGTAGGGGCGGCCGCTTCTATCGCTGAGGAGGATCGCAGACATCAGACGGGAACGTGGCGGGTTGAAAAGTCCCAGCCGGTCCCGATGGGGCGTCGCCGCTGCATCGGGTCAGCCGCTAGCCCGGCGTTAGCGCGGGCGTTCCGGTAGGCTCCGAGATCAATGAAGACCATCTGCGCGAGTTTGTCCTCACACATGCTCACGCCGGGACCGGCTCCCAGGCTCTGATGGGATACGCCGTGCATCTGCCTCCACACGGTGGGGGATTCCTGAAGCCGGATCCACGCGCTCTGCACGGCGGCTGGCGCGTCTCCGGCAGGGGCGGACAGGCTCAGACATCCTGATCCGCGGGGAAATGGAATGAGCCCATCTGCCGCGCCCCAGGCGCCCTGGACTGCGGAGACTTGTCGCCGCTTTTCGCGGAGGTGCGACTTGTCGCAGTGGTGCGGAGCAGCGGGCGCGCTCCAGACGCGGCGGCTGGGTTCCCTGATGTGGCATACTCTCTTCCGCGCCTAACCCACCCCCCCCCGGGACAAGTCCCCTGACGCGAAAGCGGAGACAAGTCTCCTCAGTCCAAAGCGGCTCCGCCGCCGGGATCCTGAGGCTCAACGCGTTTCCTGAACACTGCATGGCCGTCAGGCAGAGGTCAGGAAGTCTGAGGCCGAGGGCTTCGATGATGGCGGACTCGCAGGACATTTCCCCTTCGTCGAAGTGTCAAAGGCCTTAGCGGTGGGCACGAAGGCGTTCCCAGGCACGCTCTCTTGACCCTAACCGCGGGAATATGCTGCATCACCCGGCCTGCCGGATACGGTGTATCTTCTTGCAGCCGCGCAGTATTCCGCGCATCCTGCGCAAATTCCAACACCGATGCGTCCGGTAAAACTTATGAAACCGTATTCCTCCTGCAGCGCTGCACCAGATAGCGGTGATCACTATGCTGCAAATCTGTCGGTGATTCACTGGTTCGCCCAGCCCAAACGCTCTTCGTGAATCCTGACAAGGCACAGCCAGCAAGAAGGAGCCTCCTGCGACGTTGCTTGCGGTGGTGCGGCGCATTGTTGATAGTTTATGTACTTTCATACGGAGTGCTCTCGGCCACAGGC
>JANNVM010001282.1:0-4921 GCA_031414455.1 Verrucomicrobiota bacterium | reverse complement strand
GGGACATCCTGTCCCCATACGGTTGTTGTTATTGAAGTCCGGGGGACTGGAAGTCCCCGCTACGGCTGTGACTGACGGAGGAAGTCGATGTCGAGCCGGCGCAGCCCGG
Source organism: Verrucomicrobiota bacterium (assembly GCA_031414455.1). GTDB lineage: Bacteria > Verrucomicrobiota > Verrucomicrobiia > Verrucomicrobiales > V1-33 > V1-33. The sequence goes on along the minus strand of JANNVM010001282.1, from coordinate 4,812 downwards.
TGGGGCGGTTGGGTAGGCCGGTGGCGTCGGGCCAGTGTTGTTGCACAGCCGCCGCGAGGGCGCTGTCGTCCGTGACGCCGGTGGCGGTGAAGGTGGAGCCGAGCGGGCCGGTGACGACGTTCCACCATTCTCCTGGCAAGACCGGAGGTCGCGCAGCGGCGGCGGTCGTGAAGGTGACTTCGCGCGCGGTGGCGAGGAGATCATCCACTTTGCCATGAAGGGCGAGGCGGCCGTTTTCCAGGACGCCGATGGTGTCGGTGAGGCGTTCGACTTCATCGAGATCGTGGCTCGAGAGGAAAACCGTGCGCTGCCCGCCGGCGAGGAAGTCCACCAAAGCATCCAACAGATCCTGACGGATGACGCTGTCGAGCCCGCTGAACGGCTCGTCGAGGATGAGCACCTCCGGCTGGTAACAAAGCGCGCCGAGAAAGGCGGCCTTCATACGCTGGCCGCGGGAGAGCTGATTGAGCTTTTGGCTGAGCGGGACGGCAAAGAGTTTCACCAGCCGCTGCTCCAGGGCGTTATCCCACGTGGGGTACATCGGACGGAGGAATTTCAGGAATTCACCGAGCCGCATCCAGCCGGGGAGGTGCTGGTTTTCGCTGACATATCCGAGGCGCTGGCGATGCTGCGGGCGGAGGCACGGCGAGGGGACGCCAAAGAGGCGCGCTTCGCCTCCGCTGGGACGGAGCAAATCGAGTAGGAGGTGAATGGTGGTGGTCTTGCCCGCGCCATTGCGCCCCATGAGGGCGAAGACACTGCCGGGCTCGACGTCCAGCGTGAGGCCGCTCACGGCGTCGGTACCGCGACGGTATTGTTTGGTGAGGTTTTGGCAGGAGATGGGCATCGGATTTATGATTTGAGATTGATGATTGATGATTTGGCTCGTTAGGAGCCGAAGCGCTGCCAGTGGGCGCGGAGGGCGGTTTCCAGTTCGGCGCGGGTCAGGCGAAGCTGGCGGGCGCGGAGGACGAGGGCTTCGAGTTCGTCATCAAGGAGGGTCGCGCGGTCGGCAGCACGGGCTTCGGGCCGCGGGCACACGCGATTCCCGATGCCGGGCACGGTTTCAACGAGGCCCTCGGCTTTGAGCGCCACGAGGGCTTTCTGGACGGTGTTTGGATTGATCCGCAAATGCCCGGCAATTTCCCGCACGCTGGGAAACGGATCGCCGGGTTTCAGTTCGCCGGAAAGGATCGCCTTCCGCGCCGCATAGAGCACCTGCTCATAGATCGGCGCGCCGGCTTTCAGCTCGATGGCGAAGAGATTCATGGATTAGCTGTATTACTACACATAATACTGAGTGGGCAAGAATTATTTCCCCTGATGTGAAAGTAGCGCGGTCATGCCGTTAGGCTGGCCGTGTTTGTTGCGGCGCCCGTGCTACGCTTTCCCTTCCCCGCCCTCCATCCAGTCGAGGCCGCGTTCGGCCGCTTCGTCACGCTCCTCCTGCTCCCACTCGGCGCGCTTCTTCTTTGTGAACAGGAGGTTGCCAATGTCTTCGAGAATGGCATAGACGCACGGGACGAGAACGAGCGTATTCACCAGATTGCTGAGGCATCCGAACGCGAGGCTGATCGCGCAGGGGATGAGGAATTTCGCCTGGATGCTCGTTTCCGTGATCATGGGCAGAACGCCGATGAAGCTGACAATGCTGGTGAGCATGATCGCCTGGAATCGCGCCACGCCGGCCTCGCGCGCCGCGGCGAGTACACTCTTTCCCGCACGGCGGTGACGGTTCACAAACTCGACCAGAACGAGACTCTCATTCACCACCACGCCGCTGAGGGCCACGATGCCGATCATGCTCATGATACTCAATTCCACGCCGAACACCATGTGCCCTATCACCGCGCCGACCATGCCAAACGGAATGACACTCATCACGATCACCGGCTGGATGTAACTCCGCAGCGGAATGGCGAGCAGGATGTAAATACCGAACAGTGCGAGGAATCCGCCCGTGGCGATCTCGGACAGATTCTCCCGCTGATCTTTCTGTTCGCCCTCGAAGGACCAGGTGACGTCAGGGAATTCCTGTTTCAATCGCGTCAGCGCACCCTCCGGGCCTGTCAGGGTTTTGACGATCTGGTTGGAGTTGGCGTTGGGGACAGACGTGTCGAGATCACAACTGACGGTCATCGCACGGTCCCGGTCCCGGCGGAGAATGTAGCTGTAGCCGCGGCCTTCGCCGGGCGCCGCGACTTCGCTGAACGGCACTTCCGCGCCGAGCGGCGTCCGGATCTTCATCGCTTCCATGGTCGCGGCGTTGTGACGCTCCTCCTGTGGATAGCGCACCATGACCTTCACTTCATCCCGCCCGCGCTGGAGCCGCTGCACCTCCTCTCCGTAAAATGCCTGCCGCACCTGCCGCGCCACGTCCACGAGGCGCAGGCCAAGGGCTTCCGCCTGCGGGAGAATGTTGAGTTTGAGCTCACGCTTCCCCTCGCGGTTGCTGTCCGTAATGTCAGCCGTGCCTTCGACCTTCGCCAGTTCATCCTTCACATACTCCGTGGCCTTCTTCAGACGGTTGAGGTCGCCGCCACGGAGGAGAATGTCTATGGCATTGCCACTGTTCGAGGTATTGGCCAAATAAGTTAGTTCCACCGCCCCGGGAATGGGCCCGGTGAGTTCCCGCCATCGGGCGATAATGGTTTCGGCGACGACGTCGCGCTCGGAGGCGGCGACGAGCTCGATGGTGACCTCACCGATGTTGGCCGCATCCGTCGCCCCCACGGGACTGAAGCCGACCTTAAACGGCTGCGAGCCGACGGTGCTCAGCATGTGTTTGATAATCGGATCACCGCTCAGACTCTTGAACTCTTCGTTCAACTTTTGCGTTGCGGCTTCGATGCGGGCTACGGCCTCGCGCGTCGTTTGCACCGGCACGCCGGGCGGCAGGGAGATTTTGGCCGAGATGACTTCCGCCTCCACTTTGGGAAAGAATTTGAAAGGAATCCAGTTTCCGACAACCAGCCCGATGATGATGAGAAACGCGGTGATAAACGCGGCGACCGTGGCGTACCGCCAGCGGAGCGCCATATCGAGGAATGGCCGGTAGAAGCGCCGGATAAACCGTCCCGTGGCACCGCTCACCGCGCGCTGCACCCGGACGATGAAGCGCACGAAGAAGTTCATCTGCTCCAGCGGCTTCTCCGGTTTCAAGTGAGCGAGGTGTGCGGGCAGAATGAAATTCGTTTCGATGAGTGAGACGAGCAGCGTGGGAATGACCACCCACGGGATGTTTCGCCAGATCTTGCCGCCCACGCCGCTCACGCCGAGCATCGGCATGAAGGCCACCACGACCGTGAACACGCCGAAGATGGCCACGACCATCACTTCATAGGTGCCCCGCGGCGCCGCCAGTTTCGCTGGCTCGCCGCGCTCCATGCGGGCGTGAATGTTTTCCCCCACCACGATGGCGTCGTCCGTCACGATGCCGAGCACGACGATGAACGCGAACAGCGAAATCATGTTCACCGTCACATCCACCATCGGCAGGAAGATGAGACCACCTGCGAACGCGATAGGGATCCCGAGCCCCACATGGAACGCCAGTGCCGGACGCAGGAAGAGCGAGAGCACGAGATAAACGAGAATGAATCCCTGAACGGCATTGTCGAGGAGCAGATCAATGCGGCCTTTGAGCAGCAGACTGAGATCATTCCAGACCTCCAGCTTGACGCCGTGCGGCAGGCGCTCCGGCGCATCCTTAAGCCAGCCCTTCACCGCCTCCGCGACCTCCAGCGTGTCCTCGTCGCCGCTGCGATAGACATTCACCACCACTGCCGGATGACCATCGAACCGGGTAAAAAGATCAATGTCTTCAAAGCCGTCAATGACCTTTGCGATATCCTTCACCAGCAGACGCGTGCCTTCGGGTTTTGTCAGGACCACGATCTCTTCGAATTCCGGTGCCGTGTATTTCCGTGCCTGAGTGCGGATGAGAATCTCGCCCGCGCTCGTTTTCATGGAGCCGCCCGGCAAATCCAGCGATGAAGCTCGCACGGCATTCGCCACCTGATCGAAGGTCAGTCCGTGCTGCCGCAAAGCGTCTTCGCTGACTTCGATGGCGATCTCGTGATTCTTCACGCCGGCCATGTCCACCTGCGTCACGTTCGGCAGCGCCTGGAGTCCATCGCGCACCTGCTCGGCGATGGCGCGCAGATTCTTCTCGTCGGTATCGGCGCTGATGGCCACACTCAGGGTCTGGAGCCGGATGGGGATCTCCTCGATCACCGGCTTCTCCGCCTGTTCTGCGAAATTCCGGATCGCGTCCACCCGCGACTTGATGCGCCCCAGGACATCCTGAACGTCGTACCCCGTGCGCACTTCGGCATAGACCACGCCGACATTCTCACCCGCGCGCCCGGTGATGCGCTTGATGCCATCCACTGTCGCGATGGCCTCCTCGATGGGAATGCACACGCCCTTCTCCACCTCCTCCGGTGCTGCGTTAGGGTAGAGCACCGTGACCGAAATCACATCCGCCGAGACCTCCGGGAAGATCTCCTTCCGCTGCTGAAACCACGTCATCACGCCGAACGCGATGAGCGCCCACATAAGAAAGTTGGCCGCGATCCTGTTTTTCGCCCACCAGTTGAACAGGGAATGCATGAGCCGCCTCCCGTAGCGGGGCCGCCGGGCGGATGCAAGGACGGGGAAGAGTGAGGCGGTCGCCGCCCGGCACCGGTGTTATTTCCACGCGTGCCCGCGTGCTGACCGGTAGATGAGCAACAGCAGCAACACGGCGAGGGAGATGAACACGATGGCACCCCGGAGCGAAACGCCGGACACGTAATCGTCATCCGAGGC
>JANNVM010001281.1:0-1757 GCA_031414455.1 Verrucomicrobiota bacterium | reverse complement strand
GCGCTCACCGGACACCTCGTTCTGACCACCCTGCACGCCAATGACTCCCTGCGTGCCATCTCCCGTCTTCTCAGCATGAACGTCGAGCCCTACCTGCTCGCCGACGCCCTCGCCATGAGTCAGGCTCAACGGCTCGTCCGCAGGCTCTGCGCTTACTGCAAGCACCCGATGCCCGCCAATCAGGAGGTCCAGGATTTTCTCTTCCACCAGGGCGTCATTACGGAACCGATGAGAGATCCGATCTACCAAAAAGTGGGCTGCGACGAATGCAACGGCACCGGCTATACCGGGCGGATCGCACTCATGGAGATCGCTCTGATTACCAACGAACTTTCCGGGCTCATCGCCACCGGCGCCCCCGTCAACGAGATGCGTAAAATTGCCGTCAAGGACGGCTTTAAATCCCTCTATCAGGAAGGTCTCGTTCAAGTGATCGCGGGCAGCACGACATTCGACGAAATCAACTGCCTGAGCTACACAGCCATGTCCTGAGCGGAATTGGGCGATGGCGTCCTCACCCTGTATCCGTGGCGGATCCGGCACGCGTGAAAAGGGAATCCCCCCTGACTAAACCGGCGTGGCGTGAAGCGCAGTGGCCGCAGCGCGCCTTGCCCGCCGCTCTGCACGGTGTTTGCTGAGCAGCCAAATAGTACTGATGAGCATGAGACCCTGCCAGAACGCGAACGCACGGGGACCGGCCAGGCGCATGGATTGCTGGTCACCGAGCCCATCCGGCAGGACGGAGGCGACGGCATTGGCAGGTGCCAGCAGAGGTGACGCGGCAGTAATCCAGACGGCGGGTGCGGAGAGATCACTGCTGGCAGCGACCATGACCACACCGGCCAGAATCGGCACCACGACAGCGAAGACCATGCCAAGGAACAGGCCCTTCACACCACGAAGTTCATAGAGCAGCGAGCAGCAGAGCCCGGCGGTGAGCAGCACCATTGTAAAAACCAGCGGAGTCCAAACCGGCAGTTCCTGCCCCGGAAACCATTTTGAGCTGATGACGAGCTGCGCAAAAATCGTCCAGCCCGCCGCTCCGGCGACCGCCATGATGACAACAAAAAGGGTCGAGGAGGATTCATCCGCGAGGAAGGGGATGCGCCGCCATCCAAATCTCGCCGCGCGCCTCATGCCGCGGTCCTGAGTCTCGCGGCCCGGCGCGATGAGCAGCGCCAGGAGGATCATGGCCAGCAGGGTGACGGTGCCAAAAATGGAAATCATGAGCATCGCTTCACTCAAGTCCGGGGACCATCCAGGCGTGTTCCATCCGCCGGATTGAAACCGCATGCTGATGCGCCGGGAGATGAACAGCAGACCTGAACTGATGAGCGGCACCGAGCATCCGAGAAGGACGATCTGAATCCACGCGCAGAGCCCCGTAGCCCACGCCTTGCCCAGCAGGTGCGACTCCGCTCTCCGCCAGCGCCGCCAGAGCATAACCAGAAATGTCAGGCAAAGCACCAACTGGGAAAAGATGGTAAAAACAGCCTCGGGAAAGCCGAGATCGAAGAAACGAACGTCCGGCATCAGCGACCGCGTGGCCTTCATCGCGGTACCGACATCCGCCGGCAGGAAACCAGGCATGGTCTCGGAGAGCACCGGCCAAATGGTGAGGTATTCGAAGTACACCAGCCCCAGATTCGCCAGTTGCGGCACTACCGTATAGAGCAGGAAAATCGCACCCATGGAGACGAGAAAGGCCCAGCGCCGGTTCCGCAGCACGGTCCCCGCAGTCAGGCCGGTGAGGTGAT
>JANNVM010001280.1:0-2155 GCA_031414455.1 Verrucomicrobiota bacterium | reverse complement strand
CACCTTCGCGCCGACCTTGATCACGCGACCGATGATTTCATGCCCCGGCACGCAGGGGTATGTCGTGCCGTGCCACTCGTTACGCACGGTATGCACGTCCGAGTGACAGACACCACAAAAGAGAATCTCGATTTGCACATCACACTCACCGGGATCACGGCGAACAAAGCTAAAAGGTGCGAGCGGACTGGTGGCGGCGTTAGCGGCGTAGGATTTGGTTTTCATGAATGGGTCAGTGGCTATGCCGGTGAATCAATTGCGGCGACGCAGACTAGCTGCGATGAAAGAGAGATGATCACCATCCTCCTCTGCTTCGACCATGGGGTGTAGTGCTACTTTCTCATGCCGCACTTCGTTCGCGGCAGCGTCCGCAGGATACACTGCGCCGTCCTTCGTCTGAGGCGATCGTGGAGCTGGCGCGGGGTGATGGTGGTGATGGGAAGATTTCCATCATTCAATGCCGCGGACGACGAGGACGGGACAGGGTGCCTTCTGGACGACGCGCCCGGACACACTTCCCAGCCACATGTGCAGGAGGCCGGAGTGACCGTGGGTCGGCATGACAATGAGGTCCACGTCGTTCTTCGCGGCCCAGTCGCAAATGGCCTGCCACGGCTGGCCTCTGAGGCACACTGTCCTCGCCGGGACACTGCCAGCGACAGGAGCTGCCAATTCCTTCAGTCGCGTTTCGGCACTCTGCACCCGGTTCACGTCTGCGTTGTCAGGGATGATACTGATCTCCGCGCCATAGCCAACGAAGGGGGCAATGACATGGAGGAGCGTAACTGCCGCGGGGAATCGTTCCGTTAGCGCCACGGCATAATCAATGGCCGCCCGCGTGCTGGCTGAAAAATCGCACGGAATGAGGATGTGTTCCAGTTTCACAAGCTGAGTGGTGGAAGGAGTTGTGGGCTTCTCCCGTGAGATAAGACTGTGCGCCTGAAGTGGCTGACCCCGGCGTTGATGTCCTCATGAAAGGATTATTTCCGCTCGGCATCAATCCGGGCCTTCTCGGCCTTGGCGGCAGCGTCGGATTTTTCCTTGTCGGCGTCGAGCTGCGCTTTGGCGGCGTCCTTGTTTGCTTCGATGTTCGCCTTGTTGACCTCGGCGTTGATGTCCGCCTGCTTTTTCGCTGCTTTAGCCGCGGCGTCCACGGATTCCTTGCGGTTATCGAGCGCATCTTTGGCGGCTTCGTTTTTGGCATTCACGGCGGCTTTTTCTTTGTCGCAGCTGACGAAGAGAAGGGTGGAGAGTGCGAGCAGAGTCAGTGTGGGGTAGTTCATAATGGTAGTGTGGTTTCCGGGACGGTGGCTGCTGGTTTGTTTCAAAGACCGTCAGAATGACGATGCACGGTTTTGGCAGCCGCGGACACTCTGCACATTAGCGACGGGTTCGCCTATGGGGTGTATCCCTACCACGCGAGGGCGGCACCTGCGGCGGCGCTCAAACCTTTACCAGCCGTCCGTGCAGTTCCGCCGTTAGCGCTTCGACGCGTCATTTCCTTTGTCAGTTCCGTCGGCCGGCTGCCGCTCTTCACTGGCTCGTGCCAGATCCTCGCGGTGCCGCGCATCCGCGTCGGCATGGGCCTTGTCACGGTCAGCCTGGCGGGTTTGCGCCAACAGAATGAGCGGGGCGGCGTAGGCTGCCTGGAGGCTGAAGGCGAGGTTGAGCAGGATGAACGGATAGACATCGAAGTGGAAAACTCCGCACGCGTTCAGCACGATCCAGAAGAGGACGACCACGGTCTGCGCGACGAGGAAGAACGGCGTGCCGAAGAACCGGGCAAAGGCCTCGGCCTTCAGAGCAAACCAGTCCTGGCCAAAGACATCGTTGAGATGCCGGTGCGGCAAATGGAAGCGGAGGTGGTGATCACGGGACGGGGTTCCGGGCGTGGCAGAGGTTGTTTTCATGGAGGTGGCAGTCAGTGGAATTGGCGGACAAGCCTACACGATCGTACCGCGCGTGCTGCTCTCGATGATGCCGGTGTCGTCGGAGTGGGGACTTCACCCTTTAGTGCCCTTCTCTCACCGCGTGCAGCGTGGGGGCATGAGCACTTCCCACAGCATTCCCGCATCTTTTCATTGTTCCACATCCTCGGGCTGATGTGGGGTGGCACCGTTCTGGCCCCGCAGCTTCGAGCAGCGGGGCCGGAGCC
>JANNVM010001279.1:0-2508 GCA_031414455.1 Verrucomicrobiota bacterium | reverse complement strand
ATCGCCATGTGATCATGGACGCCGGTAGTGGCGTGGCTGGAGTGGAGTGTTTCGACCTCGAGGTAGAACTTTTCGGCTTCGTCCTTCCGTCCTGCAGCGGCGGCGATGTCACCGAGACCCGCGAGGGCGTCATGGTTCTTTCCGCTTTCGAGAATTCTGGAGTAATGCCGCGTTGCGGATTCCATGTCGTCGCGGGCTGCGGCGATGCGGGCAGCGGCGAGCAGGATGTGTGTGTTCTGGGTGTCGGCGGCGAGAGCGGGTTCGAGCACCTGAGCGGCGGGCAGCAGGGCGCCGTCGTTGAAGAGCATCATGGCCAGCCGCGCGCGGCACCAGGCGGTGTTTTCGGCGTAGGGAGCACCGGCTTTGATCGCGCGCTCCATGAGCCACATGGCTTTGCTTTTGTCGCCCGTGATCCAAAGCAGATGGGCACCGCGGCTCCACGAGGAGAGGTCCGGACGCAGGTCCATCATCTTCTGATAGTGCTCCTCAGCCTCGTCGTAGTGCCCGAGTTCCAGTTCGGCGTCGCCGAGAATGCCGTAGGCTTCGGGAATGCCGGAACGGGCGGCGAGGGCTTTATGGGCCCATGCGATGCTTTCCTCGAACTGATGCCGTCCGCCGAAAACCCAGGCGAGGCCGGTCATGGCCTCCGGCTTCATGGGGGCAAGACGCAGGGCCTCGCGGTAGGCCGCTTCAGCGTGACCGTAAAAGGTTTGATTGGCGGTGTCGCGCAACTCCTGAGCGAGAGCGTCGCCGAGTTCCACCCATGCGGGAGCACTGGCCGGGGCGCTCTTTACTTTGGCGGCAGCAGCCGCGCGGGCTTTACCGGCACCGGACTTTTCGGAGACGGGGGGAAGTGCGGAAAGTATGTTTGACGTCGGAGCGACAGCGGCGGGATTACCCTGTGCGGTGCCCTTGCCTCCGTTGATCATATTGTATGTCAGAGCGGAAGCGGCAACACCGGCGAGGCCGATGGCAATGACGAGGAGACGCTTTGAAGACGTAGCGGAGGAAAGTGGCTTCATGGGAGGCGGAAAGTGAGGAAAGTGGTGCCGGCGCACAGGGGGATGCGCGCCGGCACCTGCAGGATTCCGTTCGATCAGGGGGGGATTAGAATCCTACATTCGGGCCCGAGTCCTTGCTGTTCCGCGGACCCGAGTGCGGCGTGCCGGCATACGGGAAAGTGCGGTTATAGACCTGATCATTCGCCGCGGCATTGTCACCGACGACGGTGATGGTGCTGAACGAAGGACCGCTGGCGACGGCGGTGAGAGCAATGTCCACGACGTCATCACCAAAGCGCCGGCCATTGGGCCAGCCGGAGGGAATCGCCTGGCCGCTGCCATTCAGCACCGTGTCGCCGCCAATGAAACTGAGGCGGTTGAATCCGGCCTCACCAGGAGTGCGGACTGCGCCGGTAGTGGTGTTCACCCGGATCACGTCAGGAATATAGACGGCCTGGAGATCAGCCCGGCCAGTGGTGGCGAAGCTGGTGCCATAGACGGCATTGATGAGCACGGCAATTTCCGGATTCAGCGCGTAGGTGGCGAAGGTGCTGGCATCCACCGTGGGCGCGGTGCGGTTGTAGTGATCTTTGCCGGCGATGGCGACGAGGACTTCATTGAAGAGCGGATTGCCGAGACGGTTCACCTGGATGAACGGCCCGTTGGAGGCATCTGCAGCATTCGCGGAACGAAGTGTGACGCGGGGGCGGCTAACACTGGCATACACCCCCACGCCGCTGCCAACGGGCTGGAGCGCGCCAGTGTAGGAGAAGCTCGGGAGCGCAGTCAAAGGGATGACGATGCCGTAGTGCATGACGTTGAATCCCTTGAAGCCGTCCACGCCATTGCCGTCCTGGCCCAAGCCATCAGCGAGAGTGCCGTTGTTGTCGAGAATGCGGGACTGGAGCAGGTCGAAGATGCCGGGGGTATCGGCATAGAATCCGTCTTCACGCGGGCCGCAGAAAGTGGTGAACCCTGTGGGGACAGCGGCGGTGGGCAGATCATAAGTAGTCTGCTTCGTATAGGCGTCGAGCGTCGCGCGGCTCGTGGCGCCGGAGATGGCCCGGCCATTGGCGTCATTGTAGAGCGGCGTGGTGTTGATGCCGACATTCGGAGGAGCGACGTAGAGCGGAGCCGCGCCGTTGAGGACCGTGCGGGAGTTGCCGATGAGGCTCGAAACCGTGTAGGTCTGGCTGAAGTTCTGCCGGTTGTCGCCAACCGTCATGATGGGCCCGATTTCCGTGCCGCGCCCGTAGCGCAGAATGGTGTTGGGGTTCTTGTAGTTTCCGCCGACCACTCCCACCGGGGAAAATTGGAAGTCGTAACGCTGCACTTCCGCGCCCGTGGTCGGGTTCGTGATGTGAATGCTGTAGAGGGCATCAGAGGAGAAAGCCTCATACATTACGCCGTCGCCGGGTTCGGAGAAGGGATGGACGAGAACTTCCACCACCAGAGCACGCTCGCCGCTGGGGCGCTGACGAATGAACGCATAGACGTCGGTGAGGTT
>JANNVM010001278.1:0-6496 GCA_031414455.1 Verrucomicrobiota bacterium | reverse complement strand
GGTGGAGGAATGGAAGTGTGAAGAGGATTGGAAACCGGGACGGCCCGGCCGCCAAATCATTTTCGGGAAACTTTCCGGGTTCATGCCGTGGTGCCGGCGCGGGGCGTTGATGTCGTCCGGTAATCCATGCCGCCGCGCCGGGGGCGAGGACGATCAGCACGATCCGGCCGGGCGAAAAGGCGGCGGATCGGGGCGGCATAGGGAGAGGTTCCGGGCGGTAATGCTTAAGCGGTGACGTATCCGGGTGCGGGGATGTAATGATTTTTTCGTGTTTGAGAAAAATGAATGTCACAGCCCCCCCGGAAAACGGTATTCATTATTGAGTCCCGCGCTGCGCCTCATGGAATTGTTACACCACCAACTCAAAACCCGCCATGCCTGCCAAACGTTCATTCAAAGCCCGAGCCACGAAACCTTCTGAAACCGCGCGGGGAGGAAGCCTGCCTTCGGAGGATCTCGAGAAGATCCGCCCGCATGTGATCAATCTGCGGGCTGGAAAATTTCTCGGCAGCGGCGATTTTACGACGTCCGCCGCCGATGTGGACGCCATCTTCACAAAACACCTGCCGGCATCGAAGTTGAAGAAAGTGCTGTTCTGGGCCCACGGCGGTCTGGTGCCGGAGAAGGCGGCGCTCCAGCATGTCGTGGATCACTTGCCGGGGTGGAAAGATGCGGAGGTTTATCCGATCTATTTCGTCTGGGAAACGGGGATTATGACCACCTTCCGGGATATCATGCTGGGAGCCCCGCGTGATGAGCGCGGGCTGGGGGACTGGCTGATCGAAAGATCCGACGCGCTCCTCGAAGACATGCTGCACCTGCCGGGTGTCAAAGTGTGGTCGCAGATTAAAGACTATGCGCGCCTCGCTTCCGAAACGGATGGCGGCGCACTCTACACCGCGAAGAAACTGGCAGCCTATGCCGCGGCGAATCCGGATGTGGAATTCTACGCCTGTGGTCACAGCGCCGGTTCCATATTCCACGCGTGGTTTTTGCCCGCCGCCATCGAACGGGGGGTTCGCTTCAAGGATCTCTATCTGCTCGCACCGGCTATCACGACAGGGGACTTTACTACGCACCTGCTGCCGCGCATCGGAGCCGGCAAGGGGATTGCCCGCAGCACGCTCTTCACGATGAATGAGACAGCTGAACTGGGCGACAACTGTTTCAAGGCCTACCGCAAGTCGTTGCTGTATTTTGTGAGCCGTGGCTGTGAGCCGGAACAGCCCACGCCGATTCTCGGCCTCGAAGAGAGTGTGAAAGCCTCGCCGGTCCTGCGGGCGCACTTTGGGGTTGGCGGGGCTTCGGATTCAGGCGAGGCGGTTTGGTCGCCTAACGGTCAGACTGCGGGGTTTTTCGCCACCAATTCCACCACGCATGGCGGATTCGACAATGACTATACCACGCTCAACAGCATGGCACGGCGCATCAGAGGTGATGACTCGCTGGACGTCTTCGAGCCCGAAACAGAGCGCGCCTTTGAGCCGGAGGAATTCAAGCCGGAGCCGTCCGCCAGCCGGACCGTGCGTCCGCCGTGCCGGCGGGCGGTGTGTATTGGTATTGATGACTATCCCGCTTCGCCACTCGCCGGCTGTGTGAATGACGCCAAAGAATGGCGCTCCGTGCTCAGAGGTGAGGGTTTTGAAACCGCGCTCCTGACAAATGGTCAGGCGACCCGCAACGGGCTCATCCGCGCCATTACCGATCTCATTGACGGTTCGCTTCCGGGCGATGTGCTTGTGCTGCAATATGCCGGTCACGGCACTCATGTGGATGATGTGGACGGAGACGAGGATGATGGCCAGGATGAGGCGCTGGTGCCCTTCGATTATGCCGCAGGGAACTTCCTCATAGATGACGACATCGGCGATCTCCTCGACCATGTGCCGGACGGGGTGAATCTGACTTGTTTCATGGATTGCTGTCATTCCGGGACCAATACCCGGCTGCTCGCACCGCAGAGTTCGCGGAATGCGGGGGAACGCGCGCGCTTCCTCGCCGTGCCTCGCGAGATTGTCCGCAAGCACATCATCAATCGAAAGAGCGCACCGCCGCGCGGCCCGCGGTCACCACTCGCCGGAAAGCCGGAAGTGAGTTTCGCCGCCTGTCGTCCTGACCAAACGGCCAAGGAGAAGGACGGGCACGGTTACTTTACCACCGTGGCCACCCGGATCCTGCGCGGTGGCACGCAGGATCTGAGTCACGCCGGGTTCCTCAATCGGGTGAAGGCGGATTTTCCTCTCCAGTCCTCCAGTCAGGAGCCGCAGTTGAACTGTGACGAAAGCCGTCAGGCAGGGGTGCTCTTCAAGGCGCCGGAAGCCGGACCGGCCCGTGATGCCGCGACCGGAGAGCCTTGCGCGCCCTGCGTTGGCGGCGCGGTCTGCAGCGCCGAGGCGCGCCTGCTCATGGAGACGCTGCGCGACGCCATGCATGTCCTCCGGAAACTGATCGGCTAGCGCGATTACTCCATGCCCGCTGGATCACAGAAAGACTGGACCCTGCTCATCTTCCTTGCGGGAGACAACAGTCTCGACGCCGAAGGCGAACGCGATCTTCAGCAACTGAAGTCCGTGGATACCGGCGGGCGCATCAACATCGTGGCGCAGTTTGACCGCGCTGAAGCAGGACGGAAGACGCGTCGTTATTTGCTCCGCCACGGCAGTTCCCTGATTTCGGATATGGTGGACAGTTTCGATGAAACCAATACCGGCGATCCTGCCGTGCTCGAGGATTTCCTGCTGTGGGGACTTCGTGAATATCCGGCGAAGCGTGTGATGGTTGTGATCTGGAATCACGGCGGCGGCGTGGATGACGCGAATCACTTCGCCCCGCCGGCGGGGACCGCCGGGGGGAGGCGCGGGGGGAGGCGGGCGCTGCTGCCCGCCCGGCGGTGCCGGCCTCAGTTGTTCACCGTGGCGCGACCGGCCTCTCCAGGTGGAGCGCGGCGCAAGATCGCCGTGGACGACGATGCGCGTGACTTTCTCGACAACGTCGAATTGAAAACGGTGCTCGTAAACGTGTCCGCCGCACTGGGGCGTCCGATTGATGTGTTCGGCATGGATGCCTGCCTCATGAGTATGGTGGAAGTTGCGTGGCAGATGCGCGATACGGTACGATTCATCGTTGGTTCGCAGGAGGACGAACCCGGTGCCGGCTGGCCCTACGACACCATCCTCACGGAACTGGCCGCGCAACCTGACATGACGCCGGCGGTGCTTTCCCGCACGGTGGTGAATTGTTATCTGTCCCATTTTCCACCAGGATCTGCGGTCACCCAGTCCGCCTGCGCGGCCGGTAAACTCCGGGCCGTGATCACCGCCGTGGACGGTCTGGCGGGAGCCCTTATTGCCCGTCATGGGAATCGGAAATTTGAAGCTGCGGTTTTCTCCGCGCAGCAGAGCGTGCAGAAGTTCGCCAATCCTGACTACGTGGATCTTCATGATCTCTGCACTTGCCTCGCCACCGCGACGGGCGATTCCTCAGTCACCGCCGCCGGCGGCAAAGTGCAGACTGCCCTGAAGGAGGCCGTGATTGCGGGCGCAGGCAGCGGTTTGCCCCGTGCTCATGGACTTTCCATTTACTTTCCGGTGGCCGCACGTGCCCCGTCATATGCCAGTCTCGATTTTGCCGGTCCTGGCTGCCGCTGGGCCGGTTTTCTCGGGAAGTTCATCCCTGCACTCAATAAACCCTAGCCATCTGCTGCATGTCCGCGAAGCGAAAAAAAACTGATCCGCCCGCCGCTGCAAATCAGAGGCCGGCGGTGGTTCTCCGCACCCGGGCCGCCGAGCTGCCGCTCGCTCCGGACAGCCAGGAGAACCTTCCCCGACTGGCGATGAAGTGGTCCCGGATGGTGGCGAACCGGGAGCGATGGGACGGCTCGGAGCGTGACCGGCAAAATGTAGCCCTCGCCGCCGTGGAGGATCTGGAAGTGCTCTTTGGTCAGCCCCGGGCGAAACTCAGCGATGTCTTCGGTCTCCAGCCTCTCCTCGAAGTGTCCATCAACTGGGGCAGCGATGAATCTGAAAGCTGGCCGGCCCGGATCATGCCGTGGGAGTACCTCATCACCGCGGCGACGCGCTCCGTGCGCAAAGGAGCCCGGCTGCTTATTGTCCGGCATCTTGACTGCGGCAGCCCCGGCCCACCGCCGCAGCAGGGCACCGGCCTCGTGCTGTGCTGCCCTCCGCCCGTCATCGGCCAGGCGCTGCAAAAAAGCCTGACTGAAGAATCGCGCATGGTCGGCAGTGTGTGGGAGAAGCAGGCCCTCAAGGTGAAGGCGATCATGAGCCCCGGGAAAGCGGCCATGGAAAAGGCCCTGAAAGCCGGTGCCGACTGGATCCATTTTCTCGGCGTGAACGGACGGGATTTGGTGAAAGGCAGGCGTGACTCGATCGTCCTCGACGGCGACTCGGCGGAAACCCTGGTGGAAATGACGGCGGACGAAATCCGCGAGAGTATTGCCGCCGGAAAGCAGCGTCCTTCAATGGTCGTGTTCAGCTTCTGTAACAGTGCGGCGCGGCTTGCGGCCTCGGCGGTCGCCGGCGGTGCCGGGGCCGCGCTCGGTTATCAGGATATGGTTTCGGATCAGATCTGCATGGACGTAGTGGGTAACTTCTATCCGGCTTTGAAGCGGCGCGGCGGAGATCTGCTGGCCGCTTTTCAGGATTTGTGGGACGGCATGGAGGCGTCGCTTTGTGGCACGGTGATCGTGTTGTGGAGCGCGCGTTCCCTCATTGCCCCGCCGCTTGCGGCAGGCCTGCAACCTCCTGCGCCAACGGCTACCCGCGCGTTGAAACCGCCGCCGCCCGAGCCAAAAATTGAATACAGCATCCCCGATCCGCTGGAGGTGCGCCTGAAGACCGTCTCCGCCGTAAACTTCTCGCTGCTTCATAACGAACAAAGCCTCTTCCAGCAGTTTGAGATTGGAAAGGCCGATGGTCCTCCGATGAAAGACGTGCTCATCGAGGTGACGGTGAATGACGGCGGGCAGAACTCCACCTGGCGAACCCTCAAGACGTTCAACCGGCCTGGCCTGTGCATCGCCGAAAGCCTGAAGCTGTCGTTCATTTCGACGATGGTGCGCTCGCTGAGGGAAAGCCTCGCCACCAACCTGCAAGTCGCCATCTCCAGTGGTGGAAAGATGCTCTATTGCGAATCCCTGCGGCTCCGGTTGCTGGCGATAGACGAGTGGGTGGATGATGACGACAACCGCTGCTGGCTGCCTTCTTTCGTTCACCCGGGTGATCCCGCAGTGGCTGGTATTATCAATTCCGCACAGGGCTACCTGCAGGCACTGTGTGACGACTTTGGAGCCGGCTTCGATGCCTACCAGGCCCCGCCCGATATGGTGGACCTTCAGGTTAGGGCGCTGTGGGTCGCTCTTTCGCGTGACTGCAACATTCGCTACATCAACCCGCCGCCCACTTACACCAAAGCATCACAGCGGCTGCGCCGTCCTGGTGAGATCGTGGCCACCCGCCAGGGCACCTGTCTGGATCTGGCGCTGCTTTTCAGCGCCTGCCTTGAGTGGATCGGGGTTTATCCTGTAATTTTCCTGATCAACGGGCACGCCTTTCCCGGCTATTGGCGGAGCGAGGAGGACTACCGTGACTTCTACGATCCAAAGAAGGTTGTGGACAGGCCTGCGCCGGAGGCGGTCCTTGAGCGGCCGGCGGCCAGCCCTCCTGGAATACAGCGCCGCTGGATGAGTGGATCTCAGGCCGCCGTCTCCGTGCTGCGGGAAGTGCAAAGGGGTCGGCTGGTCCCACTGGAATCGGTATGGCTGACCGACGGGCACAGTTTCGCCGAAGCCCTCGAAGCCGGGCGCCGCAATCTCTACGAGCCGGGCGCTTTTGAATACCTCGTGGACGTGCAGCGCGCCCGGGAGCACGGCGTCACTCCTCTGCCGCTCCCCGACAAACTCTGACCCATCAACTCATGGCTGCTCCTGACAATACACTGCTTAAGTCCCGGCTGCGCGCTGCCGCCGCCGGCCTCGCCATGCATCCGCCGGAAGAATTTCCGATTTCCGCCACCCGGCCGGAACGCGGGGAACTCACCAGGCGGCGTCTCCGCGGCGATGCCGGTGCCGGTAACGACTCCTGCCTGCTCGAATTGCGGCGCGATGCCGACGGCGTGCTGCGCTGGCAGGACGGATTCGCGGGACGCCCTGCCGTCTTTCCGTCCGCCACCGGCCCGCGGCGCGGGTTTCGCCGTGCTCCCGCGGACGACAGCGAATTTGTGGATCAACTCCAGTTCGACCGCCTCAAGCCAAACGAGATTTCCGGATGGCTCGATACGCTGGATCAAAAGCTGACACCGCTGCCGCGCGGCTTGCTGCGGCTGGATGCGGCTGGCACGGCATGGGATGAGAAAGGCAAACTGCCGGCCTCCGGCCGGATCCTGCTGCTTCTCCACGGCACGTTCAGTTCCGCGGCGAATTTCCTGACAGAACTTAACGCCACTCCGCACGGTCAGGAATTCCTCAAGGCTGCGCTCA
>JANNVM010001277.1:0-1549 GCA_031414455.1 Verrucomicrobiota bacterium | reverse complement strand
TTTGATCGTGCCGGAGTGGGCGGTCGGCGCGGCGTCGTTTCGCTGGGGGCACTGCATCCTGCCGCTCTCGGCTTCGATTCGAGAATCGCCTGGCCCGCGGCGGCGCTGGAATTGCAGCGCGAGGGTCTCATCGCGGCGGATGCCCTGGCCACCGTGCAGCGGCTTCATGCTTTCGGCGAACTCATTGGCAACTCCGACATGCATGCAGGCAATCTCGCGTTTTGGATGGACGACTCGCTGCCCTTCCGGGTCACGCCTGCTTATGACATGCTGCCCATGCTCTGGGCACCGGGGGTTCAGGGCGAAATCATTGAACGTCATTATGCACCTGCGCCGCCCCTGCCGGCCGCCCGCGAGCACTGGCAGGAAGCGGCCTCGTGGGCAGCCCTGTTCTGGGAACGGGTCGCCACTGATGCGCGGCTCTCCGCGGATTTCGCAAACTTCGCCCGCGCCGCCGGCAGGACACTGCAAACGCTTCGGGCGCATGTCGGGTGAGCCTGAGTCAGGTAACAAAAGCGTCAGCCGGTCCCGCAGGATTCATCTGGCGTTCACCGCGGGTGGCATTACTCCTTCCCACTCCGTTAGCTTTCTTCCGTTCCATGAAACCCACTTGTCTTGCTCTGCTCCTCACCGCCGCCGCGGCTCATGCTGCGGTCACCTCCGACCGCGCGACGCTGCACCGTTCGCGGGCCGGAACGGTCACCATCACCGCCACGGGCACGGCAGCCACACTGGACGGCGCACCCTTTCCGCTGGGTGTCGCAACAGCGGTGGCGGCCATCGGCTATCACGAACTCACAGTAACGGACGGCGCGACGACGACCTATGCTTTCATCGTCAGGAACAGTGAGCGGGGCAGTACAGAGGACGGTATTCCGACGATGCGTCCCTTCCGGCTGGTGATGGATGCGCCTTCGGCTTTTGGAGATGCGTCGCTGAATATCATGGCACCGGCCGTGTATCCGAAGAATCTGCCGATCCCCGTCGCGGCGCGCCTGACAAAAGGGGCGTCCTTCGGTGCGGCCGCGGGCGATCCGTTGTTCCTGAACGGTCAGGTCCGGGCCGGCAACTTTCCGGCGAATCCGATCCTGCTGCGTCGCGGCTGGGGCTCCACCATTTTGAACGCCGCGACAACCGGCGGCACGACGGCATTCGATGCTTCAGTGAACGGTCGCACGGCGAACCTACCGATGGTCATTGAAGAAACGACGACATGGACGGCGAAGACCGGAAATATTGCCTCCAGCGAAGACTGGGGCAGCAACGGACGCATCTACGTGACGGGCACGGTGACCGTGGCTGCCGGCGCGACACTGACGGTCGGCGCGGGGACGATCGTGCGCTGCGCGCCTGGCGTGGAATTCTGGGTGCGCCCGGGCGGCTCGGTGCAAGTCAACGGCACCACCGCGGTGCCAGTCGTTTTTTTTTCAGACAACAAAAACAAAAAATTGGGCCGCGGCTGGAGACCCCCGCCGATCGGGGCCCGGTGGGGGCGACATACGTGCACCAGCCCCCAATTCATCGTCTGGGGTGGGAAAACAGACATGAT
>JANNVM010001276.1:0-3142 GCA_031414455.1 Verrucomicrobiota bacterium | reverse complement strand
CTGCGAATGCGGGTTCAGTCCACCGACCAGCAACTGGCCGCTGTTGTTCACCGCAACGGCCAGCGGTTTCTCGAAGTCAGTGATCTCCGGCCCCGGCGTACCGGTCGCGGAGAACGACACGATCTTTTCGCCCCACCAGATCGAGCCTTCCTGCGGCTTTTGAGTGCTGGCGGCATCCCATCGAATCACCCAAACATTCCCGGCACGATCAACCGTCAGCCGCGTGGGCTTGGGGCAGGGCCAGCTCCGGACTTCGGTCATCGTCGCGATGTCAAACACCTGAATTTTCTCATCCGAGAAATTGCTGACGTAAAGTTTGCCGTCCTTGGCGTAGAGGCCGGTGATGATCTTCCCGGCAAGAAAAGTGGTGTACGAACCATGGCCGCCACCGCCGTGAGCGGACCGCAGAATGCCTTTGCCCGGAGTTCCCCAGAAAACGAATTCGGCGTCAGCCGCGACGCACTTTACTGGGTCGCCGAAGCCCGATTCAAACCGGTCATAGCGGGCCACGAATCCTCCGTCGTCGGCTTTGTATTCGGCGCCACCGCCCCACGTTTCGGCATAGCCGGCAGTGAAGATCTTTCCATTTGGACTCAGGCTAAGATCGGCCAACTCCTCAGTGACGTTCTTATGACCGGCGGCATCCATGTAAGTGTTCCCCAACCAGGACGTGGAATACGCCCCCGGGGGATCGAACGGTAACTCCGCGCGGGTGGTTGGCGAGAGCAGGCCCAGCAAGGTGAACGCGATGATCAAGGCCGGTCGTGATTGCGGCGTTTTCAATGTCTGGGTTAATTTCATTTGAGTGCAGAAAAGTCCGTTGGCGTGAGCTTGCAGGCGGTAACACCGGAGCGAAGTTTGCCGTTGGTTTCGGTTTCCTTCTCGACACGGATCCAGTCGGCATCTTTGTGAAATTCACTGATCGACTTCAAAATTGCCGGGATGCTCTCGCCCGCGAGCAGGCAGACGAATTGATCATTCCCGTCCGCATCCTTCTGCTCCGCGACCCACCAGCCGACACTATGCAAGCCGTGGCGATGGTAGATCGGCACGGCGAAATCGCGCCAGCGATTCCGGAAAGCGTCGAGCTTGCCGGGTAGCACTGAGTAGATGCGCAGGTCGAACGCCCGCGGAGTCTTGCCCGTGGTGAAATCAAACTTCGCCGTCGCGCCGATCGGCATCGCCAGCGTCGTGATTTTGCCCACCGTCTTGCCGTGCTTCTTGTTCGAGGCGGCGTAGCCTTCCTTGAATTGAGGGTCCGCGCCAAACTCCTGCTCCTGCTTCTGCAACTCCTCTTTGCTCGCCGCGGTCATCAGATACACGAACGTCCCGCCATTCGTGGTGCCGGGCGCAGACCAGTAGCCCGCCGTCTTGATGCCGTGCTTACGCCGCACCGGTTCGACCGTTTCACGGAATCGTTCCAGCACGCCGTCCATCTGGTTTGAAGTGACGGTGTAGATGCGGAGTTCGTAGAAGGCAGGAGAGACTGCAGGAACTGGTTTGTGTGCCTTCATGGTGCGGAAGAACTCCTCCTCCATCGCCTGCACATTGTTTCCGGCGCGCGGCACGGTCAGGGCCTGCTTGTCGTAGGTTTCAACCTGGGTGATGCAGCCGGGTGCGAACAGTTGGAACAGCCACGCTCCATCACCCCACTGGTTGGCTCTTCCCAAATCGCTGGTGGAGTATTTTCGCAGCATTTCACCGAGCGGGTTGTCTGGCAGTTCCTTGAACCGCTCAGGTTTCCACGCACTCCAATCACCCCAGAAATAACCCCGCGCCCAGTTTACGAACGGGAGCCGCTGTTCTGCGATTTTCCACGCCCATCCATCTGTGCCGTTATAGTTTCCTCCATCAATTTGGAATACGATCAGCCGGTCGGCAATGGAGGGATCGGTGAGGTAGGCTGCGGCAATGGTGGAACAGGGGCCGCCGACAAAAACGAGAAGAGGCTTCGCCGGGGTCGCCTTCTTTGCCTCCGCCACTATCAATTCGCTCCCCGGGGTGCGGATGAATTTTGTGTCCTCTACCTTGCCACTGGCGGGACGGACCAACGCATCGTTTGCCCCGGCAATCGGTTCGGGAATGTTCTGGAGGCCGCTGGCCCGCGCCAGCTCCAGCAAGGTGCGGGCATCCTTCATTCCCTCTCCTGGCTTGCACAGGTAGCCCTTCTCCCAATCCCACATGTCGCGCGTGACGACGTTTCCTCTCAAGTCAGCTTTCCCCATACTTACTTTGGCCCAGAGATAGGCCGCGTCCGGCACATCCTTCCACCAATCGTTGTCGTAAATGATTGGATTGTCCGGGCCGGCACCCGTGATTTTGATAATGCCGTTCTCCACTGTGTGCTCCGGCACGATGGCGCGGGCGGCAGGTGCCAACATCAGCGCGATATAAATGAAGACGGCGTGGAGCGGGGATTTCATGATAGGGAGAGATGGCGGCATGCTCCCATTACTCATTTCGGCAGCGGCGGAATAGAACGAACAGGAGACTGTATTTGGACAAATCACGCGCCGGGCACGATTCCGTTCTGGATTGCTCCGGCTACCGCTTCGGCGCGGCGAAAGTTACAGCGCGAGCCGGTGAAGGGCATGGATTTCGCGCCCGCAGCCCGGGAATTGCCTGGAATTTAGCGGACGCTCGTCACTGAATTTTCGAAGGTGACCGCTGCGCCGTCTGAAAGTAACCGCTCCCTTCCGCTCGTCCGCCATGGCCGCCTGGTGGAATCCGGTTGGAGGGAGATTCACCGGTGGCCAGCGCAAAAGCGAATCCGACCGGCGTGCGCCCCGGCCGCTCGATCTGCTGACTCTTGTTATTGGCGTCTCCCCACCGGCCCCAAACGTCTCCGGGCGCGACAATATCAAAGCGCACGAACGCCTGCTTCGTCCGGTCGTAGTCGAGGATGCCGTGGACGGGCGTGGCGAATCCGAAACCGAGCGGCCCGTTGGGACTTGTCGCCTTCGCTTCGTCATACTCCGTTCCCGTGTGGACAAATCCGGTCATGCGAAGCCGGATCCGCTGCGGGGACACATCCTCGACCACGAGGGTCAAGGCCGCGGACTTCACATCCTTCGCGGACACGATGCCGTCTTCGCTCGTCAGGGCCCGTTGCGGCGACAAATGAAAGCGGGCCATGCGTTCG
>JANNVM010001275.1:0-3803 GCA_031414455.1 Verrucomicrobiota bacterium | reverse complement strand
CGCCGCTCGGGAAATGACCGGCGTGCAGTTGAGACGTGGGAGCAATTCGAAAGCAGAACGGTCCTGCTTTATCCTGACGACTCCACTGCTGCGCACTATGCTGAGTTGAAGGATCACCTCGCCAGCAAAGGAAATCCGATTCCTGAAAACGACATCTGGATCGCAGCCACCGCGCGCAGCCACGACCTTACCCTTTATTGCCATGACAGGCACTTTGATGCGCTGGCTGGCATGATGACCATCCTTCAGGCGTAGCATGGCCGGCACCTGACGAGGGTGGTGTGAAACGGGGCTGCCACTCACTGCCCCGTCACCGCCGCCCGGACGCGCAGGTATTGTCGCGGCATTTGCTCAAGCGAGAAGATAGAGCGCACGGTGACGAGTTCCAGGTTCTCCGGCAGCGGGGTGGCGCTCACCGGAGTCAGTCTCGGAATGCCGTCAGTGGGGCTGTTCTCGTCCCACCAGAATTCAAGATCGGTGCTGTGCTGCGGCAGCACCTCGAGACCGGTGACGCCGGTGCGGCGCGTGAAGCGGATCGCGGGAAAGGTCTCGCCGCCCTCAGTGTGCAGGATGAGCACCGGCAGGCCCGAAACGTCGGCGCGGCGCGGGTGCAGACCGAGCGCGCACTCCATGACGTTGAGAATGCCGTCGTTGTCAGGATCGGAAACCGGGGCCGCGAGGGTGCCGGGGCTTTTGATGAAGTAACGCGCGACCCACTCCCCATAGCTGGCGACACGCGGATCGAGCTCGATGTCCCAGGGATCGGTCCCGAGAAAGACGAGCACTTCATGCGGCCCGCTGCCGTCCATGTCCCCGCGGCTGACGGCATTGTCGCCGAGAGTGTTAGGGAAGCCATTCGAGGCGGTGTCCACCCAATAGATTTTCCCGGCCTTTACATCGAGCGTCAACCCGTGCGGCGTATCGAGATTGGAATAAACCGTCTGGACCGCGGGGCTGCCCGCCGCATTCACCGGCAGCGCGCTGAGCGGGCAGCGCATGATTTTCCCGGCGTTGCGGTTCACCCAGTAGAGCATCCCGCCGGCGGTATCCACGCCGACACCGCGGGTTTCGAGATTGCCGGTGACCACCGTTTCGCGGCTGGTGCCGTCGAGATTCATGCGGAAGACATTTCCGGTATTGCTACTCACTCCGTCGAAGTCGCCCCAGTAGATTTTTCCGTTCACCAGATCGAGATCGAGAAAATAGGGCTGACTGGTGGTGTCGGTGATGAGAGTGACGGGAGTGCCGCTGCCGTCGAGATTGATGCGGCGGATGTGAGCCTTCTGCTGGTCACAGTAGTAGAGGTGCCCGGCGGCGAGATCTATTTCCACATCGGCGGGGAATGACGACGGGCCGGTGGTGAGGATTTCGACGCGCCCGGTGCCGTTGAGATTAAGCCGGTGAAGCTTGTCCGCGCCGTTGTCGGCGTAGTAGAGCAGGTTGTGGGTGAGATTGAGGGCAATGCCGCGGACGTTGGTCCCGGCGCTGGAGAGCACGGTGGCATGAGCGGTGCCGTCGTAGAGCGAGCGCTCCAGCAGGTTGGCGGCACGGTTCGTCCAGTAAATGCCGCCCGCGCGGGCCGTGGCGGCGGTGAGGAGCAGAAGGAGGGTAACGTTCATGGAGGGGGAGACTGTGCGGCAGTCTGCCAGACGCCGGCGGCAAGGGGAAGTCTCAAAATGGGGGGCGCAGATTTCCATGATGAAGCCGCGGCGGGCCTGACTATGCTCGGCGCAGATGACCTCCGTTTCCACGATCACCATGCAGCGCCTCACTTCCACACCGGAGGGAGTGCGCCTTCACGGGCCGGTGACGGATGCCGTGGCAACTGAGGCACCGCTCGAAATCCGTGTCGAGGGGCGCAGCATCGCGGTGGTGATGCGCACGCCAGGGCACGACCGCGAACTCGCCGCGGGTTTTCTGCTCAGCGAGGGCGTGATCGCCTCGGCGCATGATCTCTTTGAGATCTCCCCCTGCGGATCCTCTGCGCCGGAGGGAAGCGCCATGGAGGTGCTGCTGCGAAACCCTGAGCGCGTGGACATGACCGCACTGACGCGGCACGTTTTTACGTCATCGAGCTGTGGCGTCTGTGGCAAGGCCAGCATCGCCTCCGCCATGCACACCCATCCGCCCCTGGAAGCGCCAGCCGGCCCACTAACAGATGCGGCCGTGTTGTTTTCGCTGCCCGCAAAGCAGCGTGCCGCGCAGCCCGCTTTTGCCGAAACCGGGGGACTGCATGCCTCCGCGCTCTTCGACCTGAACGGCACGCTGCTCATGACCCGTGAGGACGCCGGTCGCCACAATGCGCTGGATAAAGTGAACGGCGCCGCCCTTCTCGAAGACCGGCTGCCGCTCTCAGACTGCATCCTGCTGCTGAGTGGACGCACCTCATTTGAACTGGTACAGAAAGCATTGGCGGCACGCATTCCCCTCATTGCCGGCATCGGAGCCCCAAGCAGTCTCGCCGTCGAACTGGCGCAGGATGCGGGCATCACACTCTGCGGCTTTCTTCGCGCGGACCGCTGCAATGTTTATACTCACCCGCAGCGGCTGGGCGGAATGCGGTGATCTTCAATGGCCGGCCGGCGGTGGCGGCGGCTCCGCCCCGGAAGCGGGCGGCGGCGGAGTTGCCGGAGCAGGCTTTTCCGGCGGAAGGTCGCCGGTGTAGCGGCGATAGGCGCTGAGAGTGCCGAGGAGCTCCTCTTTGGAAGGGAGGGGCCGTGAGGCCTGGGGATTGCGCTGCATCAGCACGGAGACGGCGCGCAGGGCCGGGCCGTAATTGAGCATGGCGGCCGTGAGGCTGCAGGTCGGCCATGCGGACGGCGACTCCGCCATACGGCTTCTCACGGACGCCGTGTCCACGATGCCGGCAGCCTGGAGCACTTCAAGAGTGTCAGGATCAAGCACGGAAAGATACACCGCGGCGGCTTGCCAGAGCGGGGCCTCTCCCAGCACCTCCTTCGGCACGACGGGCACGGACTTCACGGCGTTGAAGAATCCCGCCACGCTGCCCATGTTCGCCGTCCAGGCCCGGCGCTCCCTTTCGGCACCGTCCGGGTCGCCGTCTTTCAGTTTGGCATTCACCCTCGCGATAGTATCGGCGGCAGTTTTTTCTCCCCGGAGAATGGCGATGCGGTGATGCAGTTTCTCATCCGTTAACGGCTGGGGGTCCGGCACACGGAGTACGGCGGCGGCATGATTTGGCAGAACGGTCCACGCGAGGACACGCACGCCGCAGAAACGCGCGGTGCGCAGGATGGCGGATTGCAGGGTCCGGCTTTCCTCCACAGTCAGGACGATATTCTGCGTGCGCCAGACGAGGTAATAGTCCGCCGGCCCGCGTCCCGTGGCGGGTTTGCCGATGGGGGGAAAGATCAGCGGATCGGAGAGCCATTCCACACCGGTGCCGGGCGTCGCGGCTTCCCCGCGGGCGGCCTTCTCGCGGGCGTCGCGCTGACGCTGCAGTTCTCCCGCCCAGTCAGGAAACACTCCGCCTTTGGCGGTGACAGCCTTCATGAGTCCGTCAATCGCCGCAGCGGTTTCCGGCACGGGTTCAGTGTCTCCACCGCTGGCCATGTAGAGTGCCGGGTCTTCGTCCTTGAGGAGAACCAGCCCGTCGCGGGCCTGCTCCGCCACGACGTCCGCTTCCGGCGTCTTCTCTTTCTCCGGTGCGGTAACAAAATGGTGGAGCACCCATGCGCCGCCGGCGAGCAGCGCGAGAATGATGGTGCCGAACAGGAGCGGCGCACCCCATTCCGATCCCGTGCCGTGCCCCAGCCGGAAGCGGCGTGCGAGCCGGATACGCT
>JANNVM010001274.1:0-17678 GCA_031414455.1 Verrucomicrobiota bacterium | reverse complement strand
GTCCGAGGAGCGCGAGAAGGGTGACGGTCTGCCCCCATTTGCGGAAGCGCCACCATTTGGTGAGGGCGGACAGGATGGTCAGTGCGATGGTGGCTGCGTAGAGAATGGCCAGTCCGGCCATGATGCGGGGAATGAGGCCGGGGATGAACGAGGTGTGATCGAGTTGCCTGCTGAGCGGATCGGTGATCCAGCCGGCGCGTTCGCGAAGATTGTAGTCCTTGCCCTCCTCCGGCCAGTCCCACGGGTCGTGGGCTGTCATGCCGCGATAGCCGGCGGTGACCACCAGTCCCTGGGTCCACGGGGAATCGCCTTCCTGGAGCCAGTAGGAACAGGCATTCCGCCAGGCCATGGCTCCGAACACGGCCGGAGTGATCAGGAAGAGAGCCTGGGAGAGAAACACCGAAAGTGCAGCGATGCGGGTGGTGCCGAGTTTCAATCCGAACGGCGAGGGCAGAGACTCGCGCAGGGGCACGCGTCGGAAGCGCCAGAGGCGGAGGAGTTGCCATATGCAGAACGGCGCGGCGGCCGCCAGCAGCAGGAAGAGCCCCTGGAAGGCGCCGATGCGGATCGTTTCGGTGCCGATGAGATCCACGGGCAGGCCGATGCCGTATTTCTCAACGCGAACGACAAGACCGAACGATCCGAAGAAAAGGAAGAGGCCGAGCAGTGTCCAAGCGGCGTCCATGAAACGCACGGGCCGCGTAAGGCGGGGGGTTCCGGCATAACGCGGCGGTGTGCGGGCGATGTTGTCCAGTTCATCGAGCATGGCCTGCACGGAGGGGAAGCGCTCCTCCGGGTTGGGCGCGAGGGCGCGGCGGAGCACATCATCCACTCGGATGTCCACCTGCTTCTGGTGCGAGACGGGTGTCCATGCACCGCGCGGCGGATGTCCGGCGAGAAGTTCGTAGAGGATGACTCCAAGGGCGTAGATGTCAGCGGCGGCAGCGGGCCGGTAGTCGCGGGCATAACACTCCGGGGCGAGGTATTCCGCCGTGCCGGCGACGTGCCCTGACAAGGTGAGGGAGAAGGTGAGGATGCGGTCGGAGAGGGGCCGGGCGAGGCCGAAATCGGCGACCTTCAGCGAGCCGTCGTGGCCAACGAGGATGTTGCCGGGTTTGAGATCGCGGTGGAGCACGCCCCGTTCATGCGCATGAATAACGGCGGCGCCGATCGGGCGGAAATACGTCAGGGCCTCCTTCCAGCCAAAGCCGCCCGGAGGAATGAGAACGGAGAGCGGCGCGCCATCCACGAATTCCAGCGCCAGCCACGGATGACCGTCCGGCAGCGTGCCGTGGCTCAGGCACCGCAGAATGTGCGGATGATTGAGCGCCCGAAGGGATTCGGCTTCACCGTGCAGGCGTGCGGCGAATGACGGGTCGGCGGCGTGTGGAATTTTGAGGGCGACGGTGGCGTCATCGGCGAGGCGTTTGGCCTTCCAGACATGACCGAGTCCGCCGGTGCCGAGCAGCGACTCTATCTGATAGCCCGGTATATCCGGCAGCGGCGGTGCAGTGGTGCCTTCCAGCCCGATGGCCGCCAGTGCCGTGAGGTCCAGTCCCCTCGCGAGGGGATGGGGAGTGGGGACGGACGGACGGGAATCGGGCATGTCAGTTGATACGCGGCGGGCGCGGTTTTGTCACGGCCCGCCGGCGAAGAGGTCGCGCAGTTCGCGATCCAGCGGCGGGCCGTTCGCCACTCCGAGTGCGGCGGCGGCCTTTTCCCGCAGGATTTTCCGGAAGCGGTCGCGCAGGCGGAGCACGGCCATGCGCAGGGCACTGCCGGTGGTGCCGAGATGCACCGCGGTTTCGTCATAGGTGGCATCCGGCAGCGGCCCCTCCAGTGCCGGAAGCAGGGCGGTGAAGAGCGCTTCCTTTCCGGACTCGTGATAGGAGGCGGCCAGTGCCTCCACGGCTTCGTCGAGGAGTGCGGCGGCAAGATTCCTCCGGTAGGCGGCGGCGGGGTCGTCGTGCAGCGCCGGGTCCGCTTGATAGGCGGTCTCGGCCGTGGTGGAGTCGAGAGCGAAGGGCAGGCGGCCGCCGCCGCGCTTTTCTGCGCGTGCCGCGCGGGCGCGGTTTATGATCTGATGCTGGAGGAGAGTGAGCAGCTATGCGCGCAGCCGCCCGCGCGCCGGGTCGGCTTTGCGCAGCGTGTCGTTCGCAATGAGTCCGGCGAAGAGCGTCTGCACAGCGTCGCAGGCGTCCTCGGGCGGGAGATCCTTGCGCCGGGCTCCGGCATACAGCGGATACCAGTAGATCCGGCAGAATTCCTCCATGTCAGGATCCGCGCCGGCACTGTGGAAAGCGGCACGCCGCACCAGCGACCAGCGGGTGGGCTGGAAGGTGCCTTCCTGAGAGTGCAGACCGGGGACGAGCGGCTTCATGCGTCACCTTGCGTGGCGCATTCGGCAGGCATTACAAGTGCGCACGGGCGGCATCATCCCGCTGAATTTGACGGTGGCCCGCCCGGCTTGACACTCACCGATTCATGCGCCCCTTAACCGGCCCGCGGGTCTGCGGGTTCACTGTTTTGAAGCGCGTTCTCTTCGTCTGCACCGGAAATATCTGCCGCAGCCCCATGGCGGAAGGGCTGTTTGCGCACATGGTCAAATCGCGCGGGGATATCGCCGTGGAAAGCGCGGGCATCAGCGCCATGGACGGTCAAAAGGCCAGCGGTCACACGATTGATGTCCTCAAGCGGCAGAAAATTGATCTCAGCAAATTCCGCAGTCAGGCGCTGACGCGCGATCTGGTGAATGACGCCACGCACATCTTCTGCATGACGCACGGGCACCGCATGGTCATTGAGCAACTTTTCCCCAAAGCCGCGGACAAGACCTACCTCGTCTGCGAATTCTGTCCCGACGATGACCTCATGGGCGAAGATGTGCCGGATCCCATCGGGAGCGGCCGCGGCGCTTACGAGGAGACGCTCGATACGCTGAAGCGCGCGCTGCCCAGCGTGCTCGGCTACATTGATTCCACCTGGAAAAAATCCCCCAAACCCGACAAAGCCACCATGACACCGCCTGAAACCGCCGCCACAGTTCCTTCACCCAAACGCATTATCGCAGGAGCGGATCACGGCGGCTGGAAGTTGAAGAACGCGCTGGTGGCGCACCTGCGCAGCAAGGGATTCGCCGTAGAGGATCTCGGTACCAGCGACGGTGAGCGCGTGGATTATCCGGATTATGCAGACCGGTTGAGCGCCGGTGTTCTTCAGGGAACAGCGGATGCCGGGCTGCTCGTTTGCACCACCGGCATCGGCATGAGCATCGCTGCCAACAGGCACAACGGCATCCAGGCCGCGCTGCTGCATACCGTCCATGAGGCGGACATGGCCCGCCGGCACAACAACGCCAACGTGATGACGTTCGCCGGAGCCACCGGCGAGACGCTGGCCAAAGAGATCGTTGACAAGTTCCTCAGTACAGAGTTTGAGGGCGGCCGCCACGGCTGCCGCGTGGATAAGATCAATGCCGGCGTTTCCGTCACCGATCCTGCTGTCGCCACTGCGATCCGCCACGAAGAGGCACGCCAGCAGAACAACATCGAACTCATCGCGAGCGAGAACTTCGTGAGCCGCGCGGTGCGCGACGCCCAGGGCAGCGTCCTGACAAACAAGTATGCCGAAGGTTATCCCGGAAAACGCTGGTACGGCGGCTGCGGGAATGTGGACGTCGTCGAGCAGCTCGCCATTGACCGCTGCAAGGAACTTTTCGGCTGCGATCACGTCAACGTGCAGCCGCATTCAGGCAGCCAGGCGAATGCCGCGGTGTATTTCTCCTCCATCGAATTCGGCGACCCCATCCTCGCGATGAATCTGGCCCACGGCGGTCACCTCACTCACGGAAATCCTGCCAACTTCTCCGGCAAGTTTTACAAGGTCCACGCCTACGGCGTCAGCGAAAAGGACGGACGCATTGACTACGATGAACTCGCTGCCAAAGCCGCCGAAGTGAAGCCGAAGATGATCACCGCCGGGGCCAGCGCCTATCCGCGCGTCATTGATTTCCCCCGCATGGCCGAGATTGCGAAAAGCGTTGGGGCATTGCTCTTCGTGGACATGGCCCACATTGCCGGGCTCGTCGCGGGCGGACAGCATCCGAGCCCGATCGCCTGCGCCGACTTCGTCACCTCCACCACACACAAGAGCCTGCGCGGCCCGCGCGGCGGCATTATTATGTGCAAGGCCGAGCACGCGAAGAAGATTGACAGCATGGTCTTCCCTGGAACTCAGGGCGGCCCGCTCATGCATGTCATCGCGGCCAAGGCCATCTGCTTCGGCGAGGCTCTGCGGCCGGAGTTCAAAGACTACCAGGCGCGCGTTGTGAAGAATGCCGCGGCCCTCGCCGCGGCCCTCACGGAACTTGGTTATAAGATCGCCAGCGGCGGCACCGACAACCATCTCATGCTCGTGGACCTCCGTCCGCAGGGCCTTGACGGAAAGATCGCCTCCGAGACTCTCGACGAAGCCGGCATCACCGTGAATAAGAACAGCATCCCATTCGACACCGCGGGGCCATTTAAGCCCAGCGGTATCCGGCTGGGAACTCCCGCCGTCACGACCCGCGGCATGAACGAGCCTGAAATGAAACTCATTGCCGGCCTCATTCACGAAGCCCTGACGAACCGCGACAATCAGGAAAAACTCCATGCCATCCGCGCCCGGGTCATGGAGTTGAATAAGCGGTTCCCGCTTCCCTAACCGGCGGGATTGCGGGTATCACAAGGAGCCGTGGCCCGCTCAGGCCCGCGGATGTGCGGCATCATATACTTTCTTCATCCGCTCGGTGGTGACGTGCGTGTAGATCTGCGTCGTCGCAAGGCTGGCATGGCCCAGCAACTCCTGGACGCTGCGGAGGTCCGCGCCGTTGTTCAGAAGGTGAGTGGCGAAGCTGTGGCGCAGTTTGTGCGGTGTGACGCGAAGCTGGATGGTGGACTTGCGCAGATATTTCTCCAGCACATCCGCCACCGCCTGCGTGGTGATGCGGCGGCGCAGTTTGCTGAGAAACAGCGGGCCGGAATGCACGGCCGCGGCATGGCGATACTGCTGGATCGCTTTCATGGCGTGACTGCCGAGCATGGTCAGCCGTTCCTTGCGGCCCT
This sequence comes from Verrucomicrobiota bacterium, assembly GCA_031414455.1. Lineage (GTDB taxonomy): Bacteria > Verrucomicrobiota > Verrucomicrobiia > Verrucomicrobiales > V1-33 > V1-33. Next base: position 12,573 of record JANNVM010001274.1, on the reverse strand, counting down.
TGCCGCGCACCCTGACGGTATCGTTGTAAAGATCAATCTCCTCCACATCAATGCCCACGAGTTCGTGAATGCGCAGGCCAGTGCTGTAGAAGGTCTCGAGAATCGCGGCGTCACGCGCCGGCGTCCATGCGGGCGCCTGTTTTTCCCTGGGCACGGTGAGCGGCAGCGCGAGCAGTTCCTCAATCTGCTTTAGCGTCAGGACGACCGGCAGTTTGCGGACGGCTTTCGGCATTTGCACGTCCATGAGCGGATTCACCGTCAGCCCTGCGCGTCGCGTCAGGAATTTATAAAAACTGCGCAGGGCGCTGAAGTGCAGTCGAATGGTGGCGCGGCCCATTTCCCGCTTCATCAGAGTAAACAGCCAGCCACGAAAGTCGTCAGAGCGGCATGCCTTCCATCCCGTGAACCCTTTGCAGTCCGCGGCGAAACTCCGCAGTGAGTGGGTGTAGTTGAGGAGCGTGCGCGGCGACGCATTGCGCTCCACGGTGAGAAACTGAAAAAAGGCCGCCGCGAGAGGATCATCGGCGGCGGAGACGGTTGGTTCGCTGGCTTTGGCTTGCCCTGGTCGGACTGGCATGAGTCCACCATGCGCTGAGATGACGGTCGTGGCAAGTTGCGTGCAGCAGGAATTCCGGCCCCGCGGGAATCGGTCCTAATTCGGCCAGCCGCGGAGGACATTCAGCCGGTAGAAGCGGCGCAGATTGCCGGACGCCGGGTCGGTGAAAGTTGTCAGTGATCCCGCTGATGGAAGCAGGGCAAGGCCGCTCCAGCCGCCAGGCGTCATGCTGGAGGAGTTTTCGAGAAGGTACCAGCTTCCCGGCACCGACTGCCAGCGCAGTTGCATTCCGGTGCCCGGCACGAATGCCAGCCGGTCCCAGACGGGAGGTGCCGGTTTGGGGAGAATATTGCGGACCACGCGGATGTACCCGACATCATTGCTCGCGATGATCACATCTCCTGCCAGGCTGACCGTCACCGACCGGGGTTCGCTTATTTTATTTCCACTGTCGGCAGGGACACGAAACGAAGGGTCGTGATCATTGGCGCTGCTCCCCTGAATGAAGAAATGCGCCTCCCCGTCCTGGTCCACATACCACACGTCACCGCCGGCGTGAGTGACAAGGAAGTAACCGCCCAGAGGATGGAAGGCGATACCCCGGACTTCCAGCAGACCGACAGTGGTGGCCGGATCTCCGGTGGAATCGTCCCCGCTGTCTTTGTTATCGGCGGTGCCGGCGACGATCATGGCCGGAGTCACCGCGGTGCCGTCATGGTCGAAAGGGACACGATAGACAGCCGAAGTACCGCGGTCGGTAACGAAAATATTGCCAGAGTGATCCACATCAATATTCCCGGCTTCGATAAAACCGCGGGCGAGAGTGGTGCCGGCACTGCTGCCCCGGGCGGTTGTCCACCGCTTCAACTGCGTGTTGGTGCAGTAGTAGATTAATCCGGCGTCGCGCCGGACCCACAGACCCCGGTTGAGTCCGGCACTATCGGTGAAGACGGTGGTCATCATTCCCGCGGTGTCCACCCGCCGGATACGCCGGTTCCCGCTGTCCAGAATGTAGAAGGTGCCGTCGGGCATCACGTAGGCATGTTGTGGACCATCGAGGCGGCGCTGGCGCGCCGGTCCGTCGCCGTTGTAGCCGGCATTACTCAGCGCTCCCGGCAGTTCATTGAGGTTCATCCCTGCCACCGTGTGGATCGTCCCGTCGGGGTCGATGCGGCGGACCGCGTTGGCGTTTTTGTCGGCCACGAAAATTCGCCCGTGGATATCAGCCATCGCGGAGTGGGGTTCGGAAAGCTCGGCGCTGGTGGCGGGCAGCCCCTCGGCATTGTTCCATTCGTTGGGATTATCCAGCCCATCCCCTGCGCCGAGGCCGGCGACGAGGGTGCAGTTTGAGTACTGAGCCTTGAGGTCCTGCCATTCCGTGGCGCATGTTGTGAAGGGGAGGCAGAGGATGGCTGCGATAAGGCAGGAGGGACGGATCATGTCGGGTGCACGGGGAAGGGGGGCCGTTACAATTACCGGAATTTAGCGGAATCAGAGTTAAAATTTGACGATTCAAGCCAACGGAGAAGGTAGTTGACCAGCGGTTTTCGCGCCGGGAGCCGGCCGCAGCCATCCGGTAATGCGGATGCCCCGGCGGCAATTTTTCCGAAAGGTGGATGCTTTATGCGCCTTAACTATCGTGCGCACTTCCGATCCCTGTCTCCGGGAATGGCGTTTCTCCCCACCGCTCCAACCCTTAGCCGCCAGCACCCAGCGTATGTTAAGCATCCCAGGATCAAAGTCGTCACGCTTTTGCGACGGGTTGTCGCGGCGTGGTTTCCTTCGCATTGGAGCCCTCGGACTCGGGGGTATGGCGTTGCCGCAGTTGCTGAGAGCCGAATCGCTCCAGGCCGCAAAGAGCAGCAAGGCCGTCATCATGATCTTCCTGCCAGGTGGCCCGCCGCACCAGGACATGTGGGATTTGAAGATGGATGCCCCTTCGGAAATCCGCGGGGAGTTCCAGCCGATCAAGACGAACGTGCCGGGCATTGAAATCTGTGAACTGTTCCCAAAAATGGCGGCGACGATGGACCGGTATTCGATCATCCGCAGCGTCGTCGGCTCGACGGGGGAACATGCGGCGGATCAGTGTTTGACCGGCAAGCCGCGGAACAACGCACCGGCCGGCGGCTGGCCGAGCATCGGGTCGTCGGTGTCCAAACTGCTCGGCCAGGCCAAGCCGGGCGTGCCGTCGTTTGTCGGACTCTCACCAAAGATGGGCCACGGGCCATGGGCCGATCCCGGTAAGTCGGGCTTCCTCGGCCCGGCGCACTCGCCGTTCCAGCCGAACGGCGGCGGGGCCAGCGATCTGGTTCTGAACAACGTCACCCTTGACCGCCTCCACGACCGCAAGGCGCTGCTCGCGAGTTTCGACACGCTGCGGCGCGATGTGGATGCCACCGGCATGATGGACGCGATGGATGCCTTTCAACAGCAGGCGATGGGTGTGCTGACTTCCAGCAAACTGTCGGAAGCGCTGAATCTGGACAAAGAGGATCCCAAAGTACGCGCCCGCTACGGCGGGGGCAGTATGAAATGCCGCGACGACGGCGGTCCTGAATGCCCGGAACAGTTCCTCATGGCGCGGCGGCTCGTCGAAGCCGGGGTGCGCTGCGTGACGCTCGGCTTCAACCGCTGGGACTGGCATGGTGCGAATTTTCGCCAGGCCCGAGACGTCTTCCCGCAACTCGACAACGGCCTCACCTCGCTGGTGGACGACCTGCATTCGTCCGGACTGGACAAGGATGTGTCCGTCGTGGTGTGGGGTGAATTTGGCCGCACACCGCAGATCAACAAGGACGGCGGCCGCGATCACTGGCCCCGCGTCTCCTGCGCCGCGCTCGCCTGCGGCGGCATGAAACACGGCCAGGTTATCGGCAGCACTGACCGCCTCGGCGGCGAAGCCGCCAGCCGTCCCGTGGATTTCCAGGAAGTCTTCGCCACGCTCTACCACGGCATGGGAATTGACACCCGCACCGCCACCGTCCCCGACCTCGGCGGCCGCCCGCGTTATCTCGTGGATGAGCAGTTCAAACCTCTGCCGGAGCTGGTGGGATAATGCTCACCCTCTTCTCCAACAAATCCTCCGGCACTTTCTGCGATGGCCTCTCGCGGCGTTCGTTTCTGCGCATCGGCGGGCTTGGCCTGGGTGGCCTGACGTTTTCGCAACTGCTCCGTGCGGAATCGCAGCAGGGCCGTGGAAAATCGCAGAAGGCGCTCATTCTCGTTTATCTTCCTGGCGGACCGCCGCACCAGGACATGTTCGATATCAAGACGGACGCGCCGTCGGAAATCCGCGGAGAATTCTCGGAGATTTCCACCAGCGTCCCGGGCATCCGCATCTGTGAACACCTGCCGCAGATGGCGAAGATGACGGACAAACTGGCGTTCATCCGCAGCGTCGTCGGCGCGAAGGACCGGCATGAGTCGTTCCAGTGCGTGACCGGCCGGCTCAATGAAAATCCGCCGCCGGGCGGCTGGCCGGAGATCGGTGCCGTCGTTTCCAAACTCCACGGCAGCACCGGTTCCGCGGTGCCGCCGTATGTGAATCTCTCGCAGCGAATGCAGCACACGCCCTACAACCAGGGGCGCAACAGTTTCCTCGGCGTCGGGCACAGCCCGTTCATGCCACTGGGCAGCGTAAGGGACGATATGTCGCTCAACGGCGTCACCATCGAACGGCTCGCCGACCGGCGCGCGCTGCTCCAGTCATTCGACACGTTTCGCCGCGATGCTGATGCCTCGGGCGCGATGACGGGCCTGGATGAATTTGAATCCCAGGCGTTCGACATCCTGACATCATCGCAGATGCTCAAGGCGCTCGATGTTTCCTCAGAAACCGACAAAATCCGCGCCCGCTATGGAAAAGGAACCGGGAAGGTCCAGGGCGATGCCGCACCGCGGCTCAACGAACAGTTTCTGCTCGCCCGCCGGCTCGTGGAGGCCGGCGTCCGCGTGGTGACGCTGAGTTACAGTTTCTGGGACTGGCACGGCGGCAATTTTAAGAACGCGAAAGAGAACCTGCCGGACTTCGATCAGGCCCTCACCGCACTGGTGCAGGATTTGCACGACCGCGGGATGGAGAAGGACGTCACGGTGCTGGCATGGGGCGAGTTTGGGCGTTCGCCGCGCATCAATGCGAATGGCGGACGCGATCACTGGCCGAATGTCTCGTGCGCCCTCATGGCCGGTGGAGGCATGAAAACCGGCCAGGCCATCGGCACCACCGACCGTCTCGGCGGTGAAGCGGCGGACCGTCCGGTCCATTTCCAGGAAATCTTCGCCACCGCCTATCATAATCTCGGCATCAATCCGGCCACGGCGACGGTGTCCGACCTGACAGGGCGTCCGCATTATCTCGTGGATGGAGCCTATCAACCCATGAAGGAACTGATCTCATGAAATACTGCCTTCTCCTCACCGCCGCGGCGGCGCTCTCCACCGCTCACTCACAAACGAGCCTGCATCTGCACACCGGTGCTCCCGCGGACAAACCGGCCGTTCTCTCCGGCAAGGACGCGACGCTCCAACTGATCGCCACTGCCGCATCGCCTGACAAACCTGAGCGCGACGCGACCCGCAGCGCCACATGGACCGTCACGCCGGCAAATGTGCTCGCAGTTTCACCGGCCGGTGTGGCCACGCCACTCAACGACGGCGCGGCGACAATCACGGCCACGGCAGACGGCGTGTCCGCGACCGCGACAGTGACTGTCACCGGGGCGTCCGCATGGCGCGCCGCTCATTTCACGCACGACATTGTGCCGCTCTTCACGAAGCACGGCTGCAACGGTGGCGGCTGCCACGGCAAGAGTGAGGGGCAGAACGGCTTCAAGCTTTCGCTGCTCGGATTCGAGCCAGGGGAGGACTTCGAACACCTTGTCCACGAGTCGCGCGGGCGCCGGCTCTTCCCCGCCGCGCCTGAGAACAGTCTGCTCCTGCTCAAAGCCACCGGCGAGATGCCTCATGGCGGCGGCTCGCGCATGGAACGCGGCACGCCCGACTACCTCGCCGTCGTCCGCTGGGTGGAGCAGGGGATGCCGCCGGGAAAAGCGGACGACCCTCGTCCCGTCAGCATTGCCGTTTTTCCGGCCGAGCGACTCCTCGCGCCGGAATCCGCACAGCAGATCCAAGTCATGGCGCAGTACTCCGACGGCACGCAACGCGACATCACCGCCACTGCAAAATATGAGAGTAATGCGCGCGACATGGCGGAAGTCAGCGCTGGCGGACTGGTCAAGACCGCGAAGCTTACCGGTGATGCCGCCATCATGGTGCGTTACCAGGAAATGGTCGGCGTCTTCCGCGCCACCGTGCCGCTTGGCGCGCCACTTACAGAATTTCCCGCGGAGCGCAATTTCGTTGATAAACATGTGTTCGCCAAACTCCGCACGCTCGGGCTGCCGCCGAGCGTTGTTTGCGACGATGCCACGTACCTCCGCCGAGTCACACTCGACATCGCCGGCCGGCTGCCGACCGCCGATGAAGCGGAAGCGTTCCCTGCCGACACCAGCCCTGACAAACGCGCGGCACTCGTGGACCGGCTGCTCGCCACCACCGACTATGCGGAATACTTCGCAGGAAAATGGTCCGGCCTGCTCCGCAACAAACGCGGCGGCAGTCCGCCACACGCCACTTACGCTTTCCATGCCTGGCTGCGCGACAGCCTGAACCGCAACCTGCCCTACGACAAGTTCGCCAGCGCCATCCTCTCCGCCTCCGGCACCATCAGCGCCAACCCGCCCGCCGCATGGTATCGCGCGGTGACCAAACAACAGGAGCAACTTCAGGATGTCGCCCAGATCTTCTGCGGCCAGCGGCTCCAGTGCGCGCAGTGCCACCACCACCCTTACGAGAAGTGGAGCCAGCAGGACTACTACGGATTCGCCGCCTTCTTCTCCACCATCGGCCGCAAGCCCGCTGACGAACCGGGAGAGGAAGCTGTTTTCCACCAGTGGCGCGACGCCTCGGCGGTGAATATCAAAACCCAGCAGCCGGTAAAACCGACGCCGCTCGGCAGTCCGGTGCTGAACCTGAAACCGCAGGATGATCCGCGCCGGGCTCTGGCGTCATGGCTCACCGCGACGGAAAATCCGTTCTTCGCCCGGGTGCTGGTAAACCGATACTGGAAACATTTCCTCGGACGCGCGCTCGTCGAACCCGAAGACGATCTCAGAGTTACGAATCCGGCCACTAACCCCGCACTGCTCGACGCTCTCGCCACGCATTTCACGGAGAGCCGCTTCGATCTGAAGGCCCTCGTGCGGGCCATCTGCAACAGCACCACCTATCAACTCAGCAGCCTGCCCAACGAATACAACGCCGCCGACCGCCAGAACTACAGCCGGTTCTTCCCGCGCCGTTTGCCCGCGGAGGTGCTGCTGGATGCCATCGACACGGTCTCAGGGATTCCCACAAAATTTCCCGGTCAGCCGGCGGGTGCCCGCGCGGTCGCACTCCCGGATGACAGCTTCAATGCCGGCAGCTATTTCCTCACGGTCTTCGGCCGTCCCGACAACACCAGTGCCTGTGAATGCGAGCGCACGACGGACAGCAGCCTCGCGCAAAGTCTTCACCTGCTGAATTCGAAGAACGTGCAGGAGAAAATCACGAACGGCGAGGGCCGGGCCGCCACCCTTGCCAAAGACACGCAGCCTCCCGACCAGCGCATTCGCCGTTTGTTCCTCGTCACCCACGGCCGCCCGCCGAGCGGTGAGGAAACCGCGAAGGCGGCCTCCTACCTGACAGCGCGCGAAGGCAAACCCGCCGCCTGGGAGGATCTCGTCTGGGCGCTCATGAACTCGAAGGAATTCCTCTTCAATCATTGAGCCGATGTCTTTTCGAAACTTCGCCACATTCCTCATCCTTACCGTCCCTGCCGTGGCCCAGTTGCCCGCGGCGCGCCTTGACGGCATCTTCCCGCCCGGCGCACGGACCGGCACGGAAGTAGAAATCACGCTCAGCGGAGCAGACCTCGACGAGGTGAAGGAACTCCAATGTTCGCATGCCGGCTGCAAAGGAACACACATCGAAGGCTTGAAGTTTAAGCTGACGCTCGACGCTTCCGTTCCGCAGGGACTGCACGAAATCCGCGCATCCGGACGCTACGGGATTTCGACGAGTGCCGTCTTCGTCGCCGGTGCGCTGCCGGAGATTACGGAACCGGCGAACAATCATACCCGCTCTGCCGCTGCGGCCCTGACACTTCCGGTCACGGTCAATGGCACCGCCGATGCCGATGCTTCAGACTTCTTCCGGTTCACCGCGGCAAAGGATCAGGTCATCCGCCTCGACTGCGCGGCCCAGCGCATCGATTCGCCACTGAATGCCACGCTGAGCCTGCGTAATGCCGCAGGTCTGGAACTGGCTCGCGCACAAAGCACGCTGGATCGCGATCCTGCCCTGTCATTTACTGCGCCGGCGGACGGCGAATACGCGGTCGAACTTCACGACGAAGCCTGGCGTGGCGGCGGGACCCATTTTTACCGGCTCACGGTTTCATCACCGCAGGAATCACCCGTGCTCCCGCCGGCGGCGCCTGTGGCTGGTGCAGTGCTCGACCTGCCCGCAACTACCACGGAGGAGAAAGAGCCGAACGATACCGACACCGCTGCGCACCCGCTCACCTTGCCTGCTGATGTGTCAGGCAAACTGGATGATGACTGGTTCTCGTTCACCGGCACGAAAGGTCAGGCCGTGATTGTTGAAGTCGTCTCGCAGCGGCTCGGTGAACCGTCCGATCCGTTCCTTGTCATTCAAAAAGTGACCCGTGATGCGCAGGGAAAAGAACAGAGCAGCGGTGCCGGTGAGTTCGATGACACGCCTGCACCCGCAGGCTGCGAACGCTTCCGCCTTGGCACCCGTGATCCTTCAGGCCGCATCGTTTGTGAGGAAGGTGCTTCGTATCGGGTCTTCGTCGGCGACCGCTTTCAAACCGGTGGCCGCTACCGGCTGCTGCTGCGTGAACCGAAGCCTGACTTTTCGCTGCTCGTCGCGCCGGAGAGTCCGGCGACTGACGGCAACAATGCGCTGCGCAGTACGCCGCTGCTCCGTAAGAACGGCAGCGCTGCCATCAGCGTTGCGGTGCTGCGACGCGATGGATTCGATGAATCCGTGGCGCTGAAAGCCGAGGGATTGCCCGCCGGCGTCACGGCATCCGATACGGTGGTGCCGCCTGGCATCTTCAACGCCGTCATCGTAGTGCGGGCCGCTGCGGATGCAAAACCCTGGACGGGCCGCCCGCAGATTACCGGCCATACTGGCGACCGCGCGCGCAAAGCGCGGGAGGTCACGCCGCGATGGAGTGTCAGAGACAGCAATGCTGAGCGCGTGGACCTGCGGCTGAGCGCAGAGGGATTCATGCTCGCCGTGACCGATGCCCAGGCCGCGCCCCTCGCTATCGAGCCCGCGGAGGTGAAGATGATTGAGACATCTCTCGCCGGCAATATCGAGGTGCCTGTAAAATTCCTCCGCGACGCCAGCCTCAAGGGATTCAAAGGTGAGTGGGAGGCCTCGCTCTACGGTTTGCCCGGGCAGCGTCAGTGGCGGCCCGTGAAGCCGGCGGGTGATGCCAAAGAGGCCAAACTCGCCCTGAGCCTGGCAAAAAAAGACGGTAATCAATTCACTCCCGGAACGTGGATCGTCTATGCTGCGGCGCGCGGTACCATCCAGTGGCAGCCGGAGGAAAAAACGCCGGTGCGCGAACTCCGTGATTCTGCGTTTTCCTCTCCCATTCAGGTGAAAATTGAGCCGTCGCCGGTTTTCCTGACACTTCCCGCCGAAGTTATTGTCGCGCCGGGAGCCAAAGCCGAATGCGCCGTGAAACTGGAGCGCCGCTATGGATTCGCCGAGGCCGTGGAACTCACCCTGCGCGCCCCGGATGGGGTGACGTTCCTAACGGTTACAAAAATCAGCGCGCCCAAAGAAGCGGCGGAAGCCAAACTCGTCATCGAATGCGCCGCCGGCGCTGTGGCGGGCAAACACACCTGCATTGTGGAGGCAAAGTGCACGTGGAACGGCGAAGAACTGTTTGCCCGCCGCGAAATCATTGTGGAGATCAAATCATGAAAGCCGCCGTCTTTCTCCTCACTGCCATGGCCGCGAATGCCGCGCTGCCGGTATCCGATATCAAACGAGAGGCTCCCGTGGATTTTGCACGGGAGGTTTTTCCGGTGCTCAAACGCAATTGTCTCGCCTGCCACAATGCGACCAAAGCCAAGGCGGGGCTGAATCTGGAGACACCGGAATTGATTCTGCAGGGCGGCGACACCGGTAAGGGAGCCGTGGCGGGACGCGGCGCCGACAGTCTCGTGCTGAAATTCGCCGCTCACATGGACGAGGAAGTGATGCCGCCGCCAGACAACAAGGTGAACGCCGCCAATCTCACGGCGGACGAACTGGGTCTGCTCAAGCTCTGGATAGACCAGGGGCTCAAGGGCTCCGCACCGTCGAGTATCCCGGCCGTGACATGGCGTGGTATTCCCGGCATATCCCATCCGGTGACAGCGGTGGCGCTGTCGCCGTCCGGCAATGTGGCCGCCGCAGCGCGGGGGAATCAGGTCACGCTGCTCGACATTGCCACCGGCACGTCACTCGGCAGTTTGACCGATCCTGAACTGGCGAAACTCGCCCTCTATAAAGACCGGCCCGCTGCGGATCGCGATGCTGTGATGGCGCTCGCCTTCGGGGGTGAGGACCTGCTCGCGACCGGTGGCTATCGCACCGTGCGGCTCTGGCGCCGGGCGCAGGTAGTTCCGCGCGGGAACGCGACCCTTGCGGACACCGCTTTGTGTCTCGCGGCTTCCGGTAACTGGGCGGCGGCCGGCGATGCTGCGGGACGGGTCTGGCTGTGGGACAGCACCGCAGAGAAGCCGCAGGCGAAAGAACTCAAGGATCACCCATCGCCGGTGCGTGCGCTCGCCCTGTCACCGGACGGGCAGTGGCTCGTGTCGGTAGCGGAGGATCGCAGTGTGCGCGTCTGGAGCGTGGCGGAGGGAACGGTGGTGTATCGCACGGAGTCGCCGGTGCCGCTGGCCTCACTGTGTTTTTTGAAAGACGGAACCATGCTGGCGGCGGCGGGGACGGACGGAATGCTCCGCGTGTATCCGTTTCCCGGGGAAACTCCGCCGGTCGTCTCCGCGCCTCCTGCAGCACCGAAACCACTGGGCGAGTTTCGCCTAACTGACAAGGCGCCGGTCGTCTTCACGGCGGTGGAGAAGTCAGGCACGCAGGTTGTCTGGGGCAGCGGCGATGCCGTGCTGCATGTTTTTGACGCCGCGTCCGGCAAAGGTGTGCGCGACATCACCTGTGAACATCCCCTGGCAAAATCATTGCTCGCTGCAGAGCGTCGTATGCAGTCGGCACAGCGCCACGCTGATGCCAGGAAATCCCGCGCCGCTGCGGCGGCTGAGGCCGCGAACAAGGAAGGAGAGGCCGTGAAGGCGGCACATGAGGCGATGGAAAAGGCGCGCGCCGACTGGCAGCGGAAGCAGGACGTTGCGCACACTGCTGCCGACGCTCTCCGCGCGATGCCTGAGGAGAAAGGTCGCAAGGAAGCCGCTGAGAAGTCAGGCAACGAATCGGCGGCGGCGGAGCGCGCATTCACCAATGCGCGCACCAACGCCGAACTTTCCGTGCGCCTCGCCGGTCAGGCCCAGCAGGCACGCGTCGCCGCAGAAGCCGCCGGCATTGCAACCCTGACAGCCCTGACAGAAGCAAATGCCAATTGGGAGTCAGCGAAGAAAGCCGCCGCCACTCCGGTTGCCGCCGTGAAATCCGCTGCCGTCTGTGCCGATGGCCGCACCGTCCTGCTTTCACTCGACGGCGGGCGGGCGCAGTGGCACAGCGTGGAAACCGGTGCGCTGTGCGATGCGGCGGAACTCCCCGGTTCGCCACTGCTCGCCGCCGCGGGTGCGCAATTCATCAGCGTCGGTGCTGACAAGAAATCCGGTGTCCTCCCTCAGCACCGCGCATGGCAACTGGAGCGTGCCATTGGTAACGTGGAAGACGCTTCCATTTTCGCCGACCGCATTACGGCGTTGAGTTTTTCGTCCGACGGCCGGCTCCTGGCCACCGGCGGCGGCATCCCCTCGCGCGGCGGCGAAGTGAAAATCTGGAATACGCAGGACGGCTCGCCGGTCCTGACATTGAAGGATCCGCACTCCGACACCGTGAATGCTCTCGCCTTTTCGCCCGACGACAGCCTGGTCGCCACCGCCGGCAGCGACCGCTGGGCGCGGGTGTTCCGGGTCAGCGACGGCCAGCGCACCACGGCTTTTGAAGGCCACGCCAGTCATGTGCTCAGTATCGCGTGGCGCAGTGATGGCCTCGCGCTCGCGACCGGAAGCGCTGATAAAACGCTGCGCGTATGGGATCTGCTGGACGCCAAACAAACGCGCAGCAATACCTCCTTCGGCAAGGAAGTGAGCGCCGTCGCCTGGCTTGGCAGCGGCGACACCGTCGCCAGCGCCAGCGGCGACAGTACCGTCCGTCTCAATGACGACCGCCTGCCCGGTGCGAAAGGTTTCGTTTTCTGTCTCACCGCTGACGCCTCCGGAAGACTCCTTGCCGCCGGCGGCGACGACGGCGTGCTGCGGGTGTGGAGTGCCGCGGACAAAAAGCTCATCAGAGAACAAGGCGCACCGTGAGCCAGGCTGCCGGGACGGCCGGGGCATCATTCCGGGAATGGATTGATGCAGCGCGCTGCCATTTCTTTTCCCCGCCAAAGCGGGCCGGTCTGCTAACATCACACCCGTGTGCGCCCGCCCGAAGCTCCTTTATTACTGCTTCGCGCTTTGTCGGTCGCCAGCGAGCGCGAAAAACCCGCGCCCCAAAAGCGTGCTCCTCCCCGGGGACTACGCCCGCCCCTGTCTTGACATTGGCCGGAGCGAGAGCGAGTTAGCACAATTCGGTGGCAAACGGCACCATGTGAAATGAAGACAGCACCTTCACCTTTGCCAAACGCTGCCTGGCCGACGGCCTCTACGTCACCCCATCGTCTTCCCCGCCGTGCCGCAGAA
>JANNVM010001273.1:0-1514 GCA_031414455.1 Verrucomicrobiota bacterium | reverse complement strand
GTGCGCGGTTTGCCAGGTGCGGGTGATTACTTCCCCCACCCGGCCCATCGCCTGACTGTCGCTCGACATCATGGAAATGGCGCCGAGGTCGTGCAGCAAATCCTCCGCCGCGATGGTTTCAGGACGGATGCGGGATTCCGCGAACGCCACGTCCTCGGGGATCTTGGAATCCAGATGATGGCAGACCATGAGCATGTCGAGGTGCTCATCAATCGTATTCACCGTGAACGGTCGCGTGGGATTCGTGGAGGACGGCAGGACGTTGGCTTCGCCGCAGACGCGAATGATGTCAGGCGCGTGACCGCCGCCCGCGCCTTCCGAGTGATAGGTGTGAATGGTGCGGCCTTTGAACGCGGCGAGTGTCGTTTCCACAAAGCCGGCCTCATTCAGCGTGTCCGTGTGGATCGCGACCTGAACATCCAGTTCATCGGCAACGCCAAGGCAGCAATCAATGGCCGCAGGCGTCGTGCCCCAGTCTTCGTGAAGTTTCAGGCCGATGGCACCGGCCATTACTTGCTCGCGCAACGGGCCGGGTGTGGAGCAGTTGCCTTTGCCGAGGAAGCCGAGGTTCATCGGATACTCGTCGGCAGCTTCGAGCATCCGGCGCATGTTCCAGATTCCCGGCGTGCAGGTCGTCGCGTAAGTCCCGTGCGCGGGTCCGGTCCCGCCGCCGATCATCGTCGTGATCCCGCTGGCCAGCGCGTGTTCGATCTGCTGCGGGCAGATGAAGTGGATGTGGGTGTCGATGCCGCCGGCGGTGACAATGCAGCCCTCGCCCGCGATAACCTCCGTGGCCGCGCCGATGACCATATCAATGCCGTCCTGAAGCAGCGGATTGCCCGCGTGCCCGAGTCCGACAATGCGCCCGTACTTAATGCCGATGTCGGCTTTGATAATGCCCTGCACGGCGTCAATGATCGTGGCATTCGTGATGACGAGATCGAGGCAGTCCGCATCCAGAGCGAGCGGCGATTGCGCCATGCCGTCGCGGATGACTTTGCCGCCGCCGAATTTCACTTCGTTGCCATAGCCGCCGCGCTCCGCGATGAGGTCGCGCTCGATTTCAATGAACAACTCCGTGTCCGCGAGGCGCACCTGGTCGCCCACGGTGGGACCGAACATGCCGGAGAATTGAGCGCGGGTGATTTTCATGCGGGCAGTGGTCCGTTGACGAGATTGTTGAGTCCATAGACCTCGCGCTTTCCGGCGAAGGCCACTACTTCCACCTCCTTCGTGTCCCCCGGCTCGAACCTGACGGCCGTTCCTGCGGGAATGTTGAGGCGGAAACCGAGTGACGCCGCACGTTCAAATGTCAGGGCGGTGTTCACTTCGTAGAAATGGAAATGGCTGCCCACCTGAATAGGGCGGTCGCCGGTGTTCGCCACGATGAGCGCACGCGTCGCCAGGCCGGTGTTGGCTTCCAGCGGCGGTGCGCCGGGGGGATTGATGATTTCGCCAGGGATCATGATGACAGCGCACGGGGTTGTGGACAGTGACCAGCTTGGTGCCGTCCG
>JANNVM010001272.1:0-2212 GCA_031414455.1 Verrucomicrobiota bacterium | reverse complement strand
CCTTTACAAAAAGGTGTGGTCTATCTCTGGAGTCAAACTGTCGGAGGCACTGGGGGTCTCTGATGTGGCCATCGCCAAGCGCTGTCGCAAGCTGAACGTGCCGCGGCCGCCGAGGGGCTACTGGGCGAAGGTGGAGGCGGGGCATCGTCCGAAGCGCCCCTCTCTGCCACCGTCGCCCGAACAAACGTTTCTCCGGGACGCGCAAAGGCCCGTCGGTCGAAGGCTGGAGTTGCCGGCAGAGTCGGAGGCACTGCACCCCTTGGCGGCGGAGTTTCTCAAGGCGTTGAAATCAGCCAGTCTTAGCTATGACAAAAAGCGTGTGCATCTTCGCGAATGGTCCCTGCCCGAAGCGGAGGTGAGCAAAGACATCGCACTACGGGCGGCTCAAGCCTTTCATTCACTGCTTCGGATCACGGAACCGCGTGGCATTAAGTTTGGCCGATCCCTAAGCCAGTATGACGGAGGTCATTTTCGAAAGGGCCATGACTACCTTTACTTCAAGATCGAAGAGGAACTTGCGGAGAAACCTGCGACTGCCGGTGGTCGAAAATCTTATTATGCCCGCCCAGAGGCAAACAAGATGCCGAGTGGGAAACTTGTTTTCACCCTCCAGCCCGAGCGATATGGCTCATCCAAAACCCACCAGTGGAAAGAAAGCGACAAGGCCCGGCTGGAAACGATTCTTGCTGAGATGGCCAAGTTCATGTGCGAGCACTATGTTGAAACCCAAAAGCGTCGCGAAGCCGAGGCGATCGAGCGTGAAAAGCAACGGGTGGAATCCGAGATCCGCTGGAAGCAGTATCAGGAGAAAGAAGTCATCCGGAAAGAGGAAGAGGCGAAGCGAAAGCACGCAGAGTCGTTGGAATCGGTCGAACAGCATCGCAAAAATGATTTGGCAAAAGCGGCTGAATGGTGGCGACTGCATCAATCAGTCGTCGATTTCATCGCAGAGTGTGAGCGTCGTTGGCGGAATGCACAGGAAGGGGAATTGATGGATGAACAGGAAAGCTGGCTGTCTTGGGCGAGGGAAATGGCGGAGTCTTCATCACCGTTTGAAATGGGCTATCCACAGCCGTCCATCGACGGAGCCTTTGATCCAACAGAGGTTCCCTTTGGAGGGCCTTATCCTGAAACGCGAAAGTTTCCCCAGCCGCCTACCATGGCCGATTTTCCTGCTCCAGTGGTCGTGCAGCAGAGCTATGGGGCACCGAGTTCTCAGCCATCTCCCAAGGCTTACTCTCTTTAGCTCAGAGGCCGCCGCAAATGAATCAAACACTAAACTCTTATCATCACACTCCGTGAGCCTCAACGAATCCATCGTCGAAGACGCCGCCCTAGAATGGTTCGGAGAACTGGGCTATAAGGTCGGGCACGGGCCGCATCTCGCGCCCGGTGAACCGGCGGCGGAGCGGGATTCGTTTTCTGAGGTGGTGCTGGTGGGGCGTTTGCGCGAGGCCATCCGGCGGCTGAACCCGGCCATTCCCGAGGAGGCGCGTGAGGAGGCGTTGCGCAAGGTGCTGCGGGTGGGGACGCCTTCGCTCACGCAGACGAACCGCGCCTTTCACCGGATGCTGCGCGATGGCGTGCCGGTCGAATATCCCCGGCCCGATAGCAGCATCGCGGGCGATCATGTGCGGCTGGTGGATTTTGGCGATGTCTGATCCAACGACTGGCTGGCGGTGAATCAGTTCACGGTGATCGAGGGGCAGCACAACCGGCGGCCGGACATCGTGGTTTTTGTGAACGGTCTGCCGCTGGGCCTGATCGAGCTGAAGAATGCGGCGGATGAGGACGCGACGATCTGGAGCGCCTACGCCCAACTGCAAACTTACAAGGCGGAGATCGCTTCGCTACTGCATTACAACGCGGCGCTGGTGGTGAGCGATGGCTTGCAGGCGCGCATGGGGTCCGTGACGGCGAACCAGGAGTGGTTCAAAGTCTGGCGCACGATTGATGGCGAGGGCGATGCGCCGAAGACGGCGCTGGAGTTGGAGGTGCTGGTGCGCGGGGTGTTCGAGCGACAGCGGTTTCTCGACCTGCTGCACCATTTCATCGTCTTCGAGGAAGACCCGGACTCAGGCGCGCTGCACAAAATCATCGCGGGCTACCATCAGTTCCACGCGGTGAATGCGGCGGTGGAGGAAACGGTGCGCGCCAGCGGCATGCCCGTTGCCTTGACCGGCCCGGATGTGGCGAGTGAGGCTGCCGGTGC
>JANNVM010001271.1:0-1684 GCA_031414455.1 Verrucomicrobiota bacterium | reverse complement strand
GCGGGCACGGCGCGGTGGAAGGCTAAGTTTGCCATGCTCGGACTGGGCGTGATTTTCGGGGCCAGGATTTATACCCGGAGCCAGTCGCTGCTTTTTTCCGGCTTCAGTCTCAATCTCACGGTTATCGAAACCAGCGCATTGCTTGTGGGGTGTATCCTGATGATCATCGCCCACCTGCGTCATGGTTTTGGGGCGATCGACATCTATCCTTCGCGTGCGGTCCTCCAGAGTTCCGTGACGCTGCTGCTTGCCGGCGGGTACCTGTTTGTGGTGGGAGTGCTGGCTCAGTTGGCGGCTGCTCTGGGCGGGGCGGGAAGTTTTCAGTTTCAGGCGGTCATCGTGCTCGCCGGTGTGGCCGTTTTGGCCGTGCTTCTGTTCTCTGACAGGCTGCGACAGAGCCTGCGCTCCTTTGTTGGACGGCACTTCAGGCGTCCTCAGCATGATTCGCTGAGGCTGTGGAGTTCCTTCACCCACCGGCTCTCCAGCGCAGACGACGCGCGGGCCTGTTGTGCAAGGGCGGTTAAACTGACCGCGGAATCCTTTCAGGTCCTTTCTGTTACCGTCTGGCTGCACGATGAACGCAAGGATTGCCTTTTCCCCGGTGCCTCCACGGCGGCTGGGGACAGCAGCGGCCCGCTTTCGCCCCTCTCCCCGGCGGCACCCATCCTCGAGGGACTCCGCAGCCATAACAAGCCGTTCGATCTCGACCGGGAATGTCCGCTTTGGGCCGAAACTCTGCGCGCGGCCAGTCAGTCTCATTTCCGGAAAGGGGGCGGCCGCCTCTGCGTCCCGCTGGTCGCCTCCGGTCGTGCTCTCGGTGCCATGATTCTCGTGGACCGGGTCAATGGAGTCTCCTACACCACGGAAGAGTTCGATTTGCTTCGGTGTATTGGGGATCAGATCGCGGCGGGCCTGCTCCAGTTTCAGTTGAGAGAAGAACTCATGCAGGGGCGGGAAATGGAGGCATTTCAGACCATGTCCACGTTCTTCGTCCATGACCTCAAGAATGCCGCCTCCAGCCTTGGGCTGATGCTGGAGAATCTGCCCGTGCATTTTGATGACCCGGCTTTTCGGCAGGATGCTCTTCGCGGAATCGGCACCACCGTGAACCGCATCAATCACATTATCTCCCGGCTGAGCACACTCCGTCAAAAACCGGAATTGAAAACGGTGGAGACGGATCTCAACCAATTGATCGCCACTGCCATGGATGGTATCGGTCAGCAGTCCGGCATCGAAATAGTTCGTGACTTGCAGGCCCTTCCACCGGTGATGGCTGACAAAGAGCAGATCGAAAGTGTCATCACCAACCTTCTGATCAATGCCCGGGAGGCCATGGAGAGCGGAGGGCGAATCACTGTCCGGACGTCCCGTCAGGACGGTCGTGCGCTGATCACCATCACCGACACCGGCTGCGGCATGACTCCTGGCTTCATCCGGGATTCGCTGTTCCGCCCTTTTTGTTCCACCAAGAAAAAAGGACTGGGCATCGGTATGTTCCAGTGCCGGATGATCGTTCATGCTCACCGTGGTTCCATTCAGGTGGAAAGCGAGCCAGGGCAGGGCAGCACTTTCCTTGTTTACCTTCCACTCAAACCCGGGACCCCATGAAACCAAAACTGCTGATTGTTGATGACGATGAAGACATCCGGACCCAGATGAAATGGGCGCTGGCCTCGGAGTA
>JANNVM010001270.1:0-6471 GCA_031414455.1 Verrucomicrobiota bacterium | reverse complement strand
GAAAGGCGGACCCGTGACCGTCTCCGTAAAGGCAGCGGCCACTGATGGTGCATTGGCCGTGGAGGAGATTCCGCTCCCGGTTCCCAACGAATGGAAGCGAAACGTCCGGCCCAGCGGCATCGCATTCTTTCCAGACGGGCGTGCCGCGGTTTGCACCATAGACGGTGACATCTGGATTGTCTCCGGACTGGGAGGCGGAGAAACGCAGGTTCAGTGGCGGCGCTTTGCCAGCGGACTGCACGAGCCACAGAGTATTCTCATCAAAGACGGGCTCATTTATATCTTCACAAGAGACGGCATCGTCTTGCTCAATGACTCCCCTGCTGACTTCGCGCAACATTATCTCTGCTGGTGCAACGTCTTCACTCAAACCGGCGAGACGCGGGAGTATCCGATGGACATGGTGGCGAAGCCGGGCGGCGGGTTCTACATCGCGAAGGGCGGGCAGATGATCACGCGGAAGACTCCGCAGGGCGGGCATGTGCTGGAGATTTCGGCGGACGGGAAAACGGTGACGGATTTCTGCTCCGGCCTGCGGCAGCCGTATTTGGGCATTCATCCGAAGACCGGGCTGCTCACGGCGAGCGATCAGCAGGGGCACTGGACGCCGAGCACGCCGATCCGCTACCTGCGCAAGGGTGCCTATTATGGATTCGAAGAAGCCGCGCCGAATCCCATCCCGGCGGTGATCGATCCTCCGGCCTGCTGGATTCCGCATGAGGTGAATCAAAGCGCCGCCGGCCAGGTGTGGGCGGTGGATGCGAAGATGGGGCCGCTCAATGACCGGCTGCTCCACCTCATGTATTTCCGGCCCGGCATTCTCGCGGCGCTGCTCGATCCTGACCAAAAGCAGGCCGCTACCGTGCCGACGGGCCTGAACTTCGATTTCCCGCTGCTGAAAGGCGCGATCAATCCCGCCGACGGACTGCTCTACGTTTGCGGCTTCCGCATCTGGGGGACGGAATCGGAAAACATGGCCGGCCTCGCCCGTGTTAGGCCCACGGGAAAGCCGTCCGCCATTCCCACTGCCGTGCGCGCGGTGCCGCAGGGGATTCACCTGCGCTTCGCTGACAAACTCGATGCCTCGTCACTCAAGCCGGAGCACTTCGCCGCCGCGCGGTGGAATTATAAGCGCACCTCCGGCTACGGCTCCGCGCATTACAAACTCGACGGCACGCCCGGCATGGAACCCCTGCCCTGCTGCGGCGTGCAGTTGTCCGCAGACGGCCTCGGCCTGCTGATTCACCTTCCTGACATGAAACCCGCCGAGCAGTACCGGCTCGACTGGCACCTCGCCTCCGCCGCCGGTACCCCGTTGAACAGTTTCGCTTGCCTGACACTTCACGCGCTCGTCCCGTTCGATGCCGCCGCCACGGGATTCGATGCGACGTTCAAACCCTCCGCACCGCCGCCCATCGCCGCCGCAGCCAAAGAGGAGCCTACCATGGAAGCCGGCAAACAACTCATCACCACCCTCGGCTGTCTCGCCTGCCACAGCACTGACGGCAAAATGGAGGGCATGAAAGGCCCAACGTGGAAAGACCTCTTCGGTTCCGAAAACGAACTCATCACCGGCAAACACCTCACCGCCGACGCTGCTTATCTCCGCGAGTCCATCCTCGAGCCCGCGAAGAATGTGCGCAAAGGCTTCAACAGCGCCGATGTCGGCATGCCGCCGTATGCCGGCATCCTCAGCGACAGCCAGGTGGAGTCGGTCATTTTGTATCTGCGGACTCTCAGCAAAGACGGCCATGTGCAGTAAGCGTCTGACAACACACCAGGAATGAACGATACTCACCGCACAGAGGACTGTGCGGACCACCTGGCTCACTTAATCGCGATGATCTGCCGGCGGGTGCGGAAGAAGAGCGTGCCATCCGCGATGGCGGGGCTGGCCATGCTTGGCTCGCCGAGGTCGTTCTCCGCCACGCGCTCAAACTTGTCAGCGGCCCGGACGACGACGACACGGCCGTTTTCGGCGGTCCAGTAAATACGTCCGCCGGCCGTGACGGGAGAGGCGGTGAATCCGGTGGTGCCGTCGCCGAGGCGCTCCAGCCATTTTTCGTCGCCGGTGGCGGCGTCGAGGCAGGAGGCGATGCCGCCGTCGTTGCAGAGATAGAGCCGCCCGTCGAGCAGGATGGGAGTCTGCATGTAGTTGCCGCGGCGCGGCGCGGCCCAGCGGAGAAATTTGTTTTTTCCGTCAGGGGTGTCGGCGGCGGTGACGTCGCCGGTCGCGTCCGTTCCGACCATAAAGACGGGGGCGAGGCGACCGTGAGCATTGGTTAGCGCGATGAGACCGCCGGCAACCACCGGGGCCGGCACGGGGATGTCTCCCCCGCCCTGCATGTGCCAGACTTCTTTGCCCGTGGCGGCTTCGTAGGCGGCGATGCGCTCGTAGCCGTTAGCTACGATGAATCCGGCGTCTCCGGAGCGGTAATATGAGGGCGTGGCCCATGATGGTTTGTTCTTCCGCTGCGTCCGCCAGACTTCCTTGCCGTCCTTCAGATCGAACGCCGCGATCCACGACTGCTTCTCGACATCGCACTGCACGAAGACACGACCTTCGTGGATGACCGGCGAAGAGGCGTAGCCCCATGTGTCCTCCGGCGCGCGATAGTAACCGCCGCGGAGAGGACCGATCTCCACCCGCCAGCGCTCGTCGCCGGTTTTGGCATCGAGACAGGCGAGTGTTTCATTGAAGATGCCGACAAGATTCGTGCCGTCAGTCGCGGGTGTGCAGTTGGCGTGGGAGGATTTGGGATGACGGCGCGAAGCGGGCACGGCGCTGACGACGGTCTTTTCCCACACGGGTTCACCGGTCAGGCGATTCAGACAAAGGACACGCCAATCGTGTTTCACCCCATCCTCGGCGGTCACGGATTTGATGTCACCATAGAGGCCAATCTTCAGTTCCGCGTCGTCCTTACCGGACGCCGCGGTGGTCACAAACACATGCCCGCCCCACACGACAGGCGAGGCCAGCCCCAGACCGGGCACGGGGCGCTTCCAGAGAACATGGTCGCCTTTCGCCACGTCCCATTTTTCCGGCGGTGCGCCGTCACCGATGCCGCCGGCATTCGGCCCGCGGAATTGCGGCCACCATGCGGGATCCGCGGCGCGTGCGGTGCAGACGAAGGAGAGCAGGACAGCAAGGAGGCGCGCATTCATGCCACTTGTTTCGCGCCGCCCGCGTCCCGATGCAAGTTCACGTTGTCGCGCACCAGCGGTCCATTCATTTCCCGTTTGAGCCCGATCCGTCAGCCGCAAGCATAACGGCAATGACTGCCGCCGAAGCCCGCACCCGCATCGCCCATCTCTCCGGGGAACTGGAGCGCCACAACCGCCTCTACTATCTGGAGGCAGCGCCCGTGATCGCCGACCGCGATTATGATACCCTCTATCTCGAACTGACAGAAATGGAAGCGCAGTGGCCGGAACTCGCTTCACCGAATTCCCCCACCCGGCGGGTCGGCGGCGCGCCCATCGAAGGCTTCACCCAGATCACGCACGCGGTGCGCATGATGAGTCTGGATAACACCTACTCGGAGGGCGAAGTCGCGGAGTTCTATCAGCGCATGGTGAAACTGACAGGACGGGAGAAAATCGAGACCACCATCGAACCGAAAATTGACGGCGTGGCCGTGTCGGTGTGTTATGAGAACGGCGCACTGAAATACGCCGCCACGCGCGGGGACGGCACCAGGGGCGATGACGTCACTGCGAATGCCCGAACGATAAAAAGCCTGCCGCTGACGCTGCCGCCGGGCGCGCCGCGATTGCTCGAAGTTCGCGGCGAGGTGTTTATGCCCACGGCCGGGTTTCGCAAACTCAACGATGAACGCGAGGCCGCCGGCGAAGCGCGATTCATGAATCCGCGCAATGCCACTGCGGGCACACTAAAGCAGCTCGATCCGAAGATCACCGCGAAACGCCCGCTGGATGTCATCTTCCATGGACTCGGTCAGGCAGAGGGAGTGGAGATGGAAACCATCGCCGACTTTCACGCGCTGCTCGACCGCATGGGAATGCGCAAAGCTGACCGGATCTGGAACGCGAATGATCTGGAGGGCATCCTCCACGCGATCCGCGAACTAGATGCCATCCGCCGCACGCTGCCTTACGAAACCGACGGGGCCGTGGTGAAAGTGACCAGTGTCGCCATGCAGCAGGCGGTGGGCAGCACGGCCAAGTCGCCGCGCTGGGCGATGGCTTACAAATACGAGCCCGAACGCGCCGAAACCCTGCTGAAGTCCATCACCGTCCAGGTCGGCCGCACGGGAGTGCTTACGCCGGTTGCGGAACTGGAACCGATCCTTGTTTCCGGCACCACCGTTTCGCGCGCCACGCTCCACAACGATGAGGAAATCCAGCGCAAGGACATCCGTGAGGGTGACACCGTCATCATCGAGAAGGCCGGGGAAATCATTCCCGCGGTCATCGAAGTCGTGCTCGCGAAGCGGCCGGCGCATTCCGCTCCCTTCAATCTCTACGACCACATCGGCGGCAAATGTCCGTCGTGCGGCAGTCCGGTGATTAAAGAAGAGGGTTTCGTCGCGTGGCGCTGCGTCAATTTCGCCTGCCCTGCGCGGGCGGCCACGCAACTCAAACACTTCGCCTCACGCAAGATGCTCGACATTGACGGCCTCGGCGAAATTGTCGCCGACAAACTCGTCGAGCGGGGATTGGTGCGCACCCCGCTCGACCTCTTCGATGTTAGTGAGGAGGTCCTCGGTGCCCTCAACCTCGGCACCGATGAGGAGCCGCGGATCTTCGGGCCGAAGAATGCCGCCAAAGTCGTCGCCGGTCGCGAGCGCGCGAAAACCATGCCGCTCAACCGCTGGCTCTTCGCCATTGGGATCCCTGACGTGGGAGAATCCGCCGCGCGGGAGTTGTCGCGCCTCCACCGGAACTTTGCCGAACTGCCGGAGTCGCCGGTCCTCAAGGAACTCGCCCAACTCAAGAAAGGCAAAGCGAAGGAAGCCAACGAAGTGCTCGCGCGATATCAAATCGCCCAGGAAGTCGGCCAGGTGACTTCGGCGCGCGTTCTCGAATTTTTCCAAAGCGACGCCGGCCGCGCCATGCTCGCGAAGTTGCATGAACTCGGAATCGATCCGCAGCCGGACAACTACGCGCCCGTGCCACAGGCCGCCACGGGTGGCATTTCCGGTCTCGCCGGCAGCACATGGGTCATCACCGGAACGCTGTCAGAGCCGCGCCCGCACTTTGAAGAACTCATCCGCCGCCACGGCGGCAAAACCTCCGGCAGTGTCAGTAAGAGCACGACTTATCTACTCGCCGGCGAGGAGGCCGGCAGCAAGCTAACAAAGGCGCAGCAACTCGGAGTGAAGGTTGTGAGCGAAGCGGAGTTCCGCGCGATGGTGGAAGCCGCACCAGCCGAAGCGTCAGGGCAATTGGAGCTGCTTTGACTTTAGAGCGTGACCAGGGTGAGCCGAATGAAGTTCATAATCATCGCGCCGAATCCCAACGGGACTCCGTCCACATAGCATGGGGTTGGCACGAGGAACGAGTGCCTACTGAGGTTTCGTAAGCAGAACCAGCGAACCACAACGTGGTTCCGTCCCCCCGCCGGACTGGCGGAACGCTTCCGAATGACGCAACCCGTTCTGTGTTGAGCAATTCTCGTTTTGCGGACCCGGAGTAGCATCCTTGTCGCCCGGTGAACGCCATGGTGAGCCATGAAGGCGTCGCTGAGCGGTGAATACGTGTCTGCTCACAACGCAGCGAAGTCACTCATCCCCCCGCTTCATGCGATTGATCGCCCGGGCCTGTTTGTGGAGTTTCTTCCACTCGTTCCTGGTCTCGCGAGCCATCTGTGGACTCGACCTGTGGGCGGCGTAGGCCTGTTCGCGCTGGAGTTTTTGATAGCTGTTCCAGCGGTCGAATTCGAGCGAGCCGTCGTCGAGCGCCTCCTGGATGGCGCAGCCAGGCTCCGCGCGGTGGGTGCAGTCGCGGAACCGGCAGCGGGCGATCAGTGCGGCGATGTCGGCGAACGTGGAATCAATGGCACCGGCCTCGACATCCCAGAGTTGGAGTTCGCGCATACCCGGCGTGTCGATGACGAGCACGCCGCCCGGAGTGATGATCAGCTCGCGATGCGTTGTCGTGTGCCGTCCCTTGGCTACGGCATCGCTGATCGCGCCGGTCGCCAGATGATCCACGCCGAGCAGCCGGTTGATGAGTGTGGACTTCCCGACGCCCGAGGAACCGAGCACGGCGAGCGTGCGTCCTGGCACGAGCCACGGATCAAGCACGTGGAGTCCCTCACCGCAGCCGGCGCTGAGCGTGACCACGGCGGTGCCGATGGCGATGGATTCGACTTCGGTCTGTGCGGCCGCCGGGTCGGAATGGAGGTCGGCCTTGTTAAGCACGACGACCGGCTCGGCACCGCTTTCCCGGGTGACGGCGAGGTAGCGCTCGATCCGGCGGAGGTTGAAGTTTTGATCGAGTGCG
>JANNVM010001269.1:0-3023 GCA_031414455.1 Verrucomicrobiota bacterium | reverse complement strand
ACGCTCACAGAGATGCTCAGCCTGGCGTGTCCCTACGCCGCCGCCGGCCGCCGGGACGAGGCGCTCAAGCTGAGCGAGGAGGTGCTGGCGCTCCACCGCAAGGTGAGCGGCCCGGAGCACCCCGACACGCTCTGGGCGATGCACAACCTAGCGACTTCCTACTCCGCCGCCGCCCGCCGGGACGAGGCGCTCAAGCTGAACGAGGAAGTGCTGTCGCTCCGCCGCAAGGTGCTCGGCCCGGAACATCCCGACACGCTCGCGGCGATGGCCAACCTGGCAACTTCCTACTGCGCCTCCGCCCGCCGGGACGAGGCGCTCAAGCTGGACGAGGAAGTGCTGTCGCTCCTCCGCAAGGTGCTCGGCCCGGAGCACCCCGATACGCTCGGGGCGATGGCCAACCTGGCGTTTTCCTACTCTGACGCCGGCCGCCGGGAGGAGGCAGCGAAACTCAAAAGAGAAATGGAAGAAAAGCCACCCGATCCGGCGTCGCCTGGCCCCGCGCCGGCAAGGAAAGTCGTGAAATCCCTAGAGGGAAATCTGGAAACCGTGCGCACAGCCAAAGGGCCGGAAGCGCCGGAGACGATCGCTGCGATGACCGAACTGGCCGCGGCCTACGGCGCGGAAGGCAGTGGGCGCAAAGCCATCAAGCTCGGGGAGGAAGCCCTCACCCTCACCCGCCGCGTCCTGCCCGCCGGGGACCCGCGCACCGTCGAGGTGATGAAAATCCTCATCCCGCTCTACCGCTCCGTGGACCTCGAAGCCGATGCCGCAAAACTGGAAGCAGAACTGACGGAGATCCCGGCGCATAATTTCGCTCCCGCCCCTCAGTGATTTCCTGGTCCTTTCCCGCAACGAACGCCGCTACTAACGCTCGACATCTCCGCCGCCGTTCCCGCTCCGGAAATCAGGAATCCGGGGCGGGGCGATTCCTTCTCCCCTCCTTACCGGGAAGATCCCGTTTCAGTCCCGGTTTCAACACCCAGGCCGCCCGGGCCTGCGGCCGTAAACTCAAGGAACAGCGAAATTTGCGGTCGCAGAAACAAAGGGATTGGCGGAAGGGGGATGTCGTCGCGGACGGCTCGTTCTATGAAGTTCCTCTCCTCCCTCCTCTTCTGTGCCCTGGCGCTGACGGCCCGCGCGCAACTGGTCCGCCAGGCAAACGCCACCCTGACGCTGCCGCAGACGCTGCCCTCCGCCACCGGCTACGCCGTGGAGAATGCGATCGGCACGCTGACGTTTGTCAACCCGATCTGCCTGCGCCCGCTGCCCGGAGTGACGAATACGCTGTTCGTGGTGGAGCGCGGGGGCACGATCCAGAAGGTGAATCTGGACACGAATGCGAAAACTTCATTCTGCAATTTGTCCGCCTACCTGACAACGCAGGGGACGCCGCTTAACACCGGCAGCGAGTCGGGTTTGCTGAGCATGGCGTTTCACCCGGATTACAACCAGAACGGCATCTACTTTGTCTGGTACAGTCTCAACAGCACGTCCGCCACCGGCAGCCAGCTCCATCAGCGGGTGGCCCGGCTTCAGGCCACAGGCACAGCGGGGAATTACCACGCCGCGACCACAACTAACGTCGCGCTCACGCACACCACGATGATCACGCAGCGGGATGAAGCCGGGAATCACAATGGCGGCGATATGCATTTTGGTGCCGATGGTTATCTCTACATTTCCGCCGGCGACGAGGGCGCGCAGTCCGACGGATCGGACAATGGGCGGCGCATTGCGAAGGACTTCCTCGGCGGCATCATGCGGATTGATGTGGATCTCAAACCCGGCAGTCTGACCCCGAATCCTCACACCCAGACCAATTCCACGGCGTGGCCCAGCGCCATCAGCCCCGGCACTTACGCGATTCCGCCTGACAATCCCTACATCGGGCTGACCACATGGAACGGTTATACCTTTGCCGCGAACACCGTGCGCACCGAGTGGTGGTCCCATGGCTATCGCAATCCATGGCGCGTCACCTTCGACCCGCCGACCGGCCGGCTCTTTGTCGCCGATGTGGGCCAGAACACATGGGAGGAAGTGAGCATCGTCAGCAAAGGGGACAACGGCGGCTGGAGCTGGCGCGAGGGTGCGCAGACTCACTCCCCGGCGGTCGCCCCCTCCACACCGCCGGCCGGCTGGACCTCGCGCCTGCCAATCTATGACTATCCGCACATTACGGGACCGGTGAATTTCCAGGGCAGCAGTGTGACGGGCGGGGTGATTTACCGCGGCACGCGCCTCACGGAATTGTCAGGACGCTACATTTTCGCTGATTACGTTTCAGGCCGCATCTGGTCGCTCACGGACACCGGCGCAGCCCGCTGGACGCCGGCCCTGCTCTTCGACGAAACTGACAACCGTATCGCGGCATTCGGCACGGATCCGCGAAATGGCGATGTGCTCTATTGCTCACTGAGCAGCACCGGAATCGTGAAGCGCATCGTGCGCAGTTTCAGCGGCACCGCCCCGCCGGCCACACTGTCAGCGACGGGCGCGTTCTCCAGTCTGGCCACCCTCACGCCTCAGCCGGGCGTGGTGCCTTACGAAACCAATGTGTCCTTCTGGAGCGATCATGCGGTGAAGTCGCGGTGGTTCAGCATCCCGGCGGTTGCCGCGAAGATGAACTACGCGCCGGAGGCCAACTGGACGTTTCCCGCCGGGCAGGTGTGGATCAAACACATGGAAATCGAAATGCCGCGGGGCAATTCGGCGACGCGCCGCAGGCTGGAGACACGCTTCCTCGTAAAGAACAGCACCGGTGCCTACGGAATAACCTATAAGTGGCGAAGCGATAATTCGGATGCTGATCTCGTGGGCGATTCCGGTCTTGATGAAGTGCTCAACATCACCGACAACGGCAACCCTGTTTCGCAGACGTGGCGCTATCCATCCCGCGGTGAATGTATGTCCTGCCACACTGCCGGAGGCGGCCACGCGCTTGGATTTAATACGCCTCAACTCAACCGGTCCTATCTTTATGGCACCCAGTCGCAGAACATCGTCACCGCCCTGAGCGACGC
>JANNVM010001268.1:0-5133 GCA_031414455.1 Verrucomicrobiota bacterium | reverse complement strand
AGCATTTTCACCAGAGCCCCGTCGTCCGCCCAGCCGCCTTTCCATGTGGTGAAATAGAGCGCCCCGTCGGATCCGAGAATCGGGATGGCCCGCACCGGATCGTGAGGTTCGCCTTCAAATCCGCCGAGGAATTCCGGAGTGACGCAGGTCTGCGCGGGCAACAGTGACGGCAGCAACAATGAGGAGGCGAGAAGCAGGAAGGTCGTTTTCATGGGTGGTGGCGGAGTTTTTCACTGAACGGTCTGCAATCCCCGTCTCTGAATTACGCAGAACTTCAAAAAAACTCTCCACGCGGGGAAATTCACATCTTTAGAATGCAGACTGATCCGGGACTACCCATGCATCACGACTCTCTGCCCGGCACCGTGCCTTACGATACCACCACCTGCGGGCGGTGCGGTCATGCATTGCCGGTGGACGGTGTGCCGGGACTTTGTCCGCGCTGTGAGTTGTCGCTGGCCCTGGAAGGTTCTGCGGAACCCGATGATCTGCCGGTGCGCGGCGACCTCGGCGGCTATGAAATGCTGGAGGAGGCCGGTCGCGGTGGCATGGGCAGTGTTTGGAAAGCGCGTCAACCAGGACTCGGCCGGCTCGTCGCCATCAAGATTCTTCCTGGCGGCGAATGGGCCGGGGCGTCCGTGCGCCTGCGGTTTCAGCGCGAGGCGGAAGCCGCGGCCCGACTCCGCCATCCGCATCTCGTCGCCGTCCACGACTGCGGTGAGCACGAGGGCACGCTGTGGTATTCCATGGATTTCATTGAGGGTGAGTCCCTCGCGGAGCGCATTCAGCGCCAGCCGCTCACGGCGCATGAGGCCGCGGAGTTGATGGAGAAAGTCACGCGCGCTGTCGCCTTCGCGCACACTCAGGGTGTGTGGCACCGCGATCTCAAACCCGCCAACATCCTCATGGATCAGGCCGGCGAACCTCATGTCACGGACTTCGGCCTCGCGCACACCGAAGCGTCCACCGGCCTCACCGTCTCCGGACAGCTTGCCGGCTCGCCGCACTACCTGCCGCCGGAACGCGCACTGGCCGGCAACGACACCGCCCCCGCCGCCGCCGGCGACATCTATGCGCTGGGCGCCACTCTTTACCACGCACTCACCGGACGCCCGCCGTTTTCCGGCCCTAACGTCTCTGCCGTTCTGGCAAAAGTCATCGCCGATCCCCCGGCGCGACCGTCGTCGCTCAAGCCCGGCATGCCGCGCGATTTGGAAAACATCTGCCTCAAGTGCCTTGAGAAATCTCCCGCGCGCCGCTATGCGACGGCGGAGGCGCTGGCAGATGATTTGAAACGTTTCCTCGATGGCGATCCGGTGCAGGCCCGTCCGATCAGCGCGCCGGCCCGTGCCTGGCGCTGGGCGAAACGCCGGCCGGCACTCGCCGGACTGAGCGCGGCGCTCACGCTAGCACTCACCGGGTTGTTTGTTCTGCTGGCATGGAGCGCGCAGCGTTCCCGTCAGGAAGCGGAGCGCCTCAAGATCGCCGCCGCCGCCGCGGAGAAGGCGGAACATGCCGCTCAAATCGAAAGCGGGATCGCCAGCGCGAGGAGCGCCCGGCTTTCCGACACCTTCACGCGGCGCAGCGAGGGCCTGCAAAGCATTGCCGCCGCGGCCAGGCTCACCGCGAATGCCCGCAACGAAACCACCCTGCGCGCCCTGCGCGATGAAGCCGCGGCACTGCTGGCGCTGCCCGTCACGGATTTTGATCAGCGCATGGCGCCGCATCCCGTCGCGCACGATGATTACTGGTGGATCGAGCGCACGCGGCAGTGGACCATGATGCGCGGTCCCGCGCCGCGCGGCTGGCATTTGTCCAAAGCCGATGGCTCGCGCGACACCGACCTCCCGGTGCCCGACGCCTCCTTCTCCACCACCTGCTCCCCCGACGGCTTGTTTGTCTATACCAAGCCTGACGATGACCTCGCCACCGAGGGCACTTACTGGTTCGCCTCAGCCTCCCCCGCGGCGATGCTGCGCAAGACAAAGGGCCGCGTCATCGACTGGTCCCCCGACAGCAAGCACGCGCTCCGCGCCGACGGTGGGGGATTTGCCATCGACGATCTTGTCACAGGCCGCGTCATTTGCCGCTACGACTGTCAGACCGCTTTCCTCTCCGGTCGCTTCAGCAATGACGGGCACTGCGCCGCAGTGAGTGGCGTAACCCCCAACCCCGCCACCAGCTTTGTTCACTTCTGTGCCGTTTTCGATACCGATTCCGGCAAGGTTCACTGGGAAACAGACGTCGGTCAGCAAATCGCGGCGATGGCATGGAACGATGAGGACACCCTGATCGCCACTGTGGATGGCTTCGGGCAAATCAGAGTGCTGGCGGAAAACAGCGGGCAACCGGCGCGCATCATGCAGGATCCCGGCGGTGCCGCTTCCGAGCATTCCTTTATGAACATGCCCGCCGTCGAATTCACGCAGGATGGATTCCTCGCCAGCATGGGCCTCCGGCATATCGTTTCTCTGTGGGATACCGCGTCCGGACGCATGATGGCCACGCAGGTGGCCAGCGGCTGGCACTCGGGAGCGAAGCGCAGCGGCCGGGAGTTCGGTCCATTCCGGAGCCGGAAAATGGAGGCCTCGTGGCTGCACATCCAGCCTGGCATCTGGACTCCGGTGGCGATTCCCACTGCGGGCGAGGATCCGGTGCATCACTTGACGTGGTCGCCGGATGGCCGGCAACTTGCCGCCGCGCACTCTCAGGCCACGCGCCTGTGGAATGTGGATACGCGACGCCTCAGCCCGGCCATCAGCGCGCCGGTGGCCGGGTCTGCCTGCCGAAATCTCGAATTTCTGCCTGATCAGCCCGGCTTCCTCGCCAGTTATCCCGGCGGTCTCTGGCAACAAATGCCGCCCGACAAGTCCGGCTCCTCACTTGCGCTTCCCGTTTACCGCCAGCCCGTTCTCCGTACGTACATGGCGCGGGCCGTCACGGCTCCACTCATGGCCGCGGCCCTGGAATATGTCTTTGATCCCAACAATCCATCCGCCGGTCCGGTCTGCGAGGTGTTGCTCCTCACTCCCGACCGGTCCACCGCGGTCCGCAAGCTGCCGCTGCATGCCCCGGCCACGTGTTTGGCGCTCAATCCCGACGGCACCCTCCTCGCCGTCGGCGTGCGCGATACCCACCGCTCGTTCGCCGTCTTCAAAACAACCGACTTCAGCGTCCACCGCGACTGGCAGGAAACCGGCGGCGCGCCGCACGCGATTCAATTCGATCCCACCGGGCGCACCTTCATGGCTGCCACTTTCAATGCGCAGCTCTATGACACCGCCTCCGGCCGCGAACTCGGCACCTTTTCTTCATGGGCTGAAGGCGACGGCATCTTTGGATCACCCACCGCGGCGTTCGATCCGTCAGGAAAATGGTTCGCCGTCACCGAGCCGCCGCGGCGCATCATCCTCCACCGCCGCGTCCAGGTTTCCGCCGCCGCCCCGCACGGCTGGGAAAACTGCCTCACGCTGGAAAGCCCGTCCGGCACCGGTATCACGCGCCTGAGTTTCAGCCCTGACGGAAAACAACTCGCGGCCGCGACGACACGCCCGGCATTTGAACTGTGGGATCTCGCCGCGCTGGATGCAGAGATTCAGCGGCAGGGACTGTGGTGAGCTTTGGTTCACGCAGACCTGCGCAGGGCTATGGCTTCTGCACGTCCACTTTGTAGAATTTCCGCGCGCCTCCCGCATTGGGATCAGTGACCGTGCGCACGTCGCCGTTGTCACTGACGGTGGCCCCGGGGACCGGCGTCCAGCTTGCGGGCTGCATCGTCGTGCTGCCGAGCACTGTGTAAGTGCGTCCGGCGAGCCACGGACTGAAAATGATGCGCCGCTGCGCCGGCTGGCCGGGCACGGGCTCCATGCGAAGGCTGAAAACCGAAAGCGGATCGGTGGGAATGAGGCCCGCGTTGTATTCGAAGAGATTCACCCAGCCGTCGTTGTCAGGGTCGAGCAGCGGCGCGGCGTTCGCGCTGTTGATCCCAAAGTAAAGCACCTGCCAGTCGTCGGCGAGTCCGTCGCCGGCGTAGAGACCAAAATCATCCGTTCCAACATTTACCACGTTCAGTGTCAAGGTGTCGGTGAACGTCCGGTAAGTGCCGGAGGCCGTGGCATTCGTGTTTTGATAGACGTTTCCTGCAGTGGCGAGCCCGCCGGCGCTGATGCCGGTCAGCGGACCACTCAGCACGCTCCACGAAACGGAGGATGGAGAGAGCGCCAGCAGCGAACTGTCGTCGAGCAGCAGCCGCGCATCGAACTGCCGGGTGCCGCCCTCGTTCACCGTGAGCGGCGCGGCGGTAATGTCGAGCGCCGCCGGATCGTAGAGCGAGCCGGCGAACCCGCCCCGCATCGTGACTGCCGCCGAGGTGGCCGCGCCGCCGGGCTCCACGGACGCATCGAGAGTGTAGTTGGCACTCGTCGAGCGCCCGCCTGCGGATGCCGCCTGCGGAGTGATGGAATAATTCGCGCTCTCGCCAGCGGTGGCAGCCGGGACGACAGACAGCGAAAGGAGGAGGCAGTGGCAGTGTATTTTCATGGGGTGACTTTCTGGTGATTGGGATTGATTTTCACGGGCTGCGACCGGCGCATCATCTCCTCGAGCGCGGCCAGTCGCTGTTCCATCGCCTGATTCGCAGCCTTTAAGGCATCGTTCTCGGCCTTCAGTTCTTTGATCGCGGCGAGGGCGGTGATTGTGGCGGGATAGGTGTCCACCTGGAGGATCTCCGAGCCGTCCGGAAGTTTCTCACCGCTGGATTTCACCGCGTTAGGGAAGACTTCGCGGAACTCCTGGGCGATGACATTGTAATAAGGCACGTCTTTGATGTCAGGGTGCGCTTTTAGGTAGTCGTCTGTGTAGCGGAACGTCACCGGCCGCACTTTTTCCAGAGTGGCCAGCGCGCCGGTCACGGGCGTGATGTCCGTCTTGATGCGGCGGTCGCTGTTGGCGAGCCATGAGCCGGCGGTGGTTTTGCTGGCGTTGCCTTCGACTTCGAGCCGGTTGGCACTGGCGACACGGCCAAGGCCGGTAAGGCCGTTCTGCAGGCGCATGGTCTCCACTTCGCCGAACTTGTTCGCCGCGCCGGTACCGTTCGTCACAAAACTGAGCCCGCCCGTGAAGCCTCCGCCGTCG
>JANNVM010001267.1:0-5429 GCA_031414455.1 Verrucomicrobiota bacterium | reverse complement strand
CCCGCGACGAGTTCGAGCGGCGTTATCAAGCGCAGTTTTACGATCCCGCCTTTGATGAGGTTAAGGACGAAATCGCGAGGCTGACAAATATCGCGTGGGAAGCGTATGACGACGGCAGGAAAAGCGCGCGCACGCGGAACGCGGGTCCGGACTTTGCCAATCCCGAGCACGAACTCTCATTCGAATGGTTGGAGACGCGTGCGGCCATTCAGGATGCTCAACGGCGCTTCGAGGATCACGGCGGCGAGTCGCGCATCCTCTTGATTTCCGCCTCGCCACGCACGGATGAAACGTGCCCGAGCGAGATGGCGAAAACTTTCCGCATCGCGACCCATGTGCGCGCGTGCATCGAAAAGGGAAGCGGCTTCGACGTGGACTTCCTCGATCTCAGCCAGATCAACTCCGAGTACGGTCGCAAGATTCATCCGTGCAAGGCGTGCGTCTCCACCGCCATGCCGCTTTGCCACTGGCCGTGCTCGTGTTACCCGAATCACTCCATGGGCCAGATTCACGACTGGATGAATGAACTGTATCCGCGCTGGGTCGCCGCGCATGGCGTGATGATCGTGACGCCCGTGCATTGGTATCAGGCGCCGGGCGTTCTGAAGCTCATGATGGACCGCCTCGTCTGCGCGGATGGCGGCAATCCCGACCCCACAAGCACTCACGGGAAGGAAGCGGCCGAGGCCAAGGCCATCGAACTCAAAGGCTGGGATTATCCGCGGCATCTGAAAGGACGGATTTTTTCGGTGATCACCCACGGCGACTCGACAGGTATCGAAAGCTTGCGGCGCAACCTCCACGATTGGCTGACTGACATGGAACTCGTGCCCGCCGGCGCTGCCGCCGTGTTTGATCGCTACGTCGGATACTACGAGCCGTATGCGACGAGCCACGAGGCGCTGGATCGCGACACGGCCTTCATGGAGGAGGCGAGGAACGCCGCGCTGACGCTGATGGCCGCCGTCACGGAAATGCGCCAGGGCCGCCAACCACCGGGGGACGATCTCCAATCGCCGAGACAGAAGTAACCGCCATCGTCTTATGCACAAACACACCGCACCGCGATCTCTCGCCGGGAACCTCTGGCTGCTCGCGTATCCTCTGAAAATGCTTGGTGCCGATTTGCGGCGCAACGTGACCCTGATTCGCCTCCGCTCGGGCAAGCTGGTCATTCACTCCACGGCTCCGTTCACCCCGGACGACGTGGCGCCGATCCGCGCGCTGGGCGAACCCGGTTGGCTCCTGGACGGCATTCTCCGCCATGACACTTTTGCGCAGGAAGGGCGTGCGGCGTTTCCGGGTATTCCGTATCTCGCTCCCGGGGGATTTTCAGAAATAGTTGGATTTCCGACCACCCGGATTGTGCCCGCGCCGGCCGAGTGGGACGGCGAGCTGCGGGCTTTGGAGATCCAAGGCGCGCCGAAAGCCCGCGACACTGCGCTGCTCCATGTTCCTTCACGCACGTTGATCCTCACCGAACTGGTCTTCAACTTTGGCGGCGATGAGCCGATCTGGACGAAAATGCTCCTGCGCCTCGCCGTCGGCGGCAAATATCATCCGGGAATGTCGCGGCCTGTGAAATCCGGCGTAAAAGATAAGACCGCGTTCCAGAGTTCGCTGGCGACGATTCTCGGATGGGATTTCGACCGGATGATCGTCGGACACGGCGATGTCATCGAGCGCGATGGCAAAGCCAAACTGCGAGGAGCCCTGGAGGCGGCGGGATTTTTATTCGCATGACTCCCACCTCTTCAACTGAGGAATGCCCCATGAACTCATCACCTGAATTCTCTCGCCGCCAGACTTTACTGGGCTTGGCTGGCACCATCGCGGCCACGTCCCTGGCGGTGCAGGCGCAGGAAACTCAAGCGTGCGCAGCGCCGCAACCCGATGAACGACGGACCATCAAGCGTCCTGTCGTGGTGGCTTTTGATGTCATCGAAACACTCTTCTCGCTCGCGCCGCTTCAGGAACGGCTCGCCGCCTTCGGACTGCCAGCGGAGGCTCTGGAAATCTGGTTCCCCCGGCTGCTGCGCGATGCTTTTGCGCTCGAGACCGCCGGCGTGTTCAAAACCTTCCGCGAGATCGCCGGCGCGACGCTGGCGGGCTTGATGGCCGAACGCCAGATCGAGCCTTCCCAAAAGAAAGTCGATCAGGTGCTGGATGGCTTCGCTGAATTGCCCGTGCATCCCGATGTCCAGCCCGCCTTCGAGATGCTGCAGGCGGCGGGCGTGCGGCTCGTCACGCTCACCAACGGCAGCGCGGACACGACGAGGAAACTGCTCCAGCGCTCCGGCTTGCTGAGCATGATCGAACACACCATTTCAATCGAAGCCATCCGGCGCTGGAAGCCGGCACGCGAGGTCTATCTGCACGCGGCGAAAATCGCCGGAGTCCCTCCCGGCGATATCGCCTTGGTGGCCGCGCATGGCTGGGACACTCAAGGCGCGGGCCGCGCCGGGTTGATGACCGGCTGGGTGGGGAGGAAAGGGAAATTTTTCTCCGCCGTGATGAAGCCGCCGGATGTGCGTGGCTCCACGCTGGTGGAGGTGGCCGGGCAATGGATCAAACTAACGAAAAACTGAAAAAACTACCGATATGAACCTGACCATCGAAACTAATCGACATTTGATTCAAATGGCCGCGCACAAGTCGCTGCATCGAGTCGCCCGCCCGGCGCGGCGCTTCTCTCAGGCCGCGATCCTGAGTTGCGGATTGATTTTCGCTGTCCCGGCCAGCATCGCCGCCCCCATTAATGCTGACGCAGCGCCGGAGGAGTTCGTGCTCGTGGATACCTCGCGGCTGATGGGATCTCCCGAGTCGCCGGTGCCGCTGGGAGTGGAGAAGGCTTTCCCCACGCTGAAGTTTGAGCGACCATTGGAGCTGGTCCACGCGGGGGATGGGTCAGGGCGGTTGTTCGTCGTAGAGCAGGGCGGGCGCATCCGGGTTTTCGCGAATGACCGTGACGTGAAGGAGAGCAAGGTCTTTCTCGATCTCACCGATGTCGTGCGCCGTGAGCACAATGAGGAAGGGCTGCTGGGGCTCGCTTTTCATCCGAAGTTCAAAACGAATGGGGAGTTCTTTGTCTTCTATTCGGTGACACCGATGGGGTCGGTGATCTCGCGCTTTCGGATTTCCAAGGACGATGGCGGCGTCGCGGATCGATCTTCGGAGGAGAAGGTGCTGAGTTTTGCCAAGCCGCACGGCAATCACAACGGGGGCAGCCTGAAGTTTGGGCCGGACGGCTTTCTTTATATCAGCGTGGGCGATGGCGGGGCGGGCCACGATCCCCATGGGAACGGACAGGATCTCACCGACCTTTATGGATCGATTCTGCGCATCGACGTGGACCAGCGCGACGCGGGCAGGCTCTATTCAGTGCCGAAGGACAATCCTTTCGTCGAGCGTGGTACGGCCGCTCGTGGCGAAATATGGGCCTATGGGCTGCGCAATCCATGGCGCATGGCGTTCGATGGCGAAGGCGGCGCGCTGTGGGTGGCCGATGTCGGCCAGGGGCAGGCGGAGGAAATGAATGTGATCACGAGTGGGGGAAATTACGGTTGGAGCTTCCGCGAGGGATCGAGGCCGCTGGAGACACAGGCTGGACGGTCACCGGCCGTTTACATTGAGCCAGTTTTTGAATACCCGCGCATCGAAGGCAAGTCGGTGACCGGCGGACTGGTCTATCGTGGATCGCGGCTGCCGGAACTCGTCGGCGCTTATCTTTATGCCGACTTTATGAGTGGCAACATCTGGGCTTTGCGCCTGAAGCCTCAGACAGAAAACAGGAAGATCGCACGCACCAGCCTGCTCATCAGCGCATTCGGTGAGGATGAAAAGGGCGAGGTGTATTTCACCGCGTTCGATGGCTCGATCTACCAGTTCAAGCAGCCGGAAAAGCAGCAGTCGGCTGAAACGTTCCCGACGACACTGACAGACACGGGCCTGTTCGCGTCGGTCAAAGACCACACGCCCGCTGCCGGTCTCATTCCTTACACCGTCAATGTTCCCCTCTGGTCGGACGGTGCGGAAAAGTCACGCTTCCTGGCGCTGCCGAAGCAGGCATCGGTTGTCTTCAAGGAGAAAGAGAAGTGGGAGTTTCCCGTGGGCGCGGTGTTCGTGAAGACTTTTCTGCTGCGGACCGATACTGAGAAGCCCGCTTCGCTGCGCCGGCTCGAAACGCGGCTGTGGGTTCATGCCCCCCGCGGCTGGGAGGGCTATACTTACCTTTGGAACAAGGAACAGACCGAGGCTCATTTGCTCGCCGACTGGCCGTTTGAGCAGGAATTTCCCGTGCAGACACCACAGGGCCCGCGGATGCAGAAATGGTATTTTCCCAGCCGTTCGGACTGCGTCGCTTGTCACACGCACAGCGTTGGTTTTGCCCTCGGCTGGAATACCCGGCAACTGAATCGTCCCTACACCGGCGACCCGCACGGAGAGAATCAACTCACGGCCCTGGCACGCCTCGGCATCTTCAAAGGCGACCCGCCAGGAATGCCCGCCGGCCTTGAGCAATATCCCGACTGGGAGAAAAAGAGCGGCTCGGACGAAACCCTCGCCCGGGCGTATTTGGACGCGAACTGTGCGATGTGCCACACGCCTGGCGCTCCCGGCAACGCCGGTGGCAGCCGCGCTGATCTGGATTTTCACCGGACCCTTGCAGAGGCAGTCGGCGGAGAGAAAACCGATCCGCCGTGGGTAACCGCGGGCCGGCCCACGCACTCTAGAGCACTCCAGCGCATGTCCTCCCGCGATCCGAAGGAACAGATGCCCCCGCTGGCCACCCACCAAGTGGATGTCGAAGCCGTCGCCCTGCTGAAACGGTGGATCGAAGCGATGCCCGCGCGTTAGGATACATCAGCGAGCACCGGTAAAGGGCAGCGTGGAAATTGCACGATACTACGGCCTGCACCTTGCAAATTGCGCTTGGGTTACGCCAGCAGTAGTGTAATAGCGCGGGTACACTTTCGGCAGACCTGGATGAACCATCCATCGCCATGAGCCCCATCTGGAAAGGCAGCATCAACTTCGGACTCGTCAATATTCCGATCACTCTCTACACAGCCGTGCGGAGGGAGGAGTTGAGCTTCAAAATGCTGCGCTCCGGTGATCTCAGTCCGATTAACTACAAGCGTGTCGCAGAAGCCGATGGCAAGGAAGTGCCCTGGGACAAGATTGTGAAAGGCTATGAGTATGAGAAGGGAAAGTTTGTGGTGCTCAAAGATGAGGACTTCCGCCGGGTGGACATCGAAGCCACGCAGTCAGTGACGATCGAGAGCTTCGTGGAAGTGAAGGAGGTCAATCCGCTGCACTTTTACAAACCCTACTTCATGGAGCCGCAAAAGGGGGCGGACCATGCCTACGTGCTCCTGCGCGACGCATTGAATGCCACGGGGAGAATTGGCATCTCGCGGGTAGTCATC
>JANNVM010001266.1:0-1785 GCA_031414455.1 Verrucomicrobiota bacterium | reverse complement strand
AGCAGGAATGATGGCGCGCCCCGCCGCCACTTCGGAGCGGACAAACTCGGGGGTGATTTCGGCGGGGATGCGCTGCGGGAAGCGGCGGAAGATTGACGGAGAGTAATCAGTAATCAGTGGGTCAGTATTCAGTGAGAGCTGACTGCTGCCGGCGTGTTGTTTGTCGAGGTCGTTGCGGACGATGTCCTGACGAAGATCTGAGATTTGAGATTTGAGATTTGAGATCTGCTGGCGGCCCATGTTTTCGCGGAGGGCGATGAATTCCATCTCGGGCGTGATGATGCCCTGCCGTGCATACCAAAGTTGCGTGACCGGATGGCCAGCGCTGGCTTTGAGCGGTCGGCGGCGTTCCCCGTGGAGGCCGGGGAATTCCACCAGTCGGTTGCGCTCGGCGGTGCTGGCGTATTCGGCGTGTTTGCCTGACAGATAGCCGTTGTCCTGCGGCTTCACTTCGCGGCCGTCGTATTCAGCGGCGTCGCCGCGGCCGGTGATCCAGTCGCGGCGGAGGGCGGGCAGGCCTTCATCGGAGGTGCCTTTGAATGCGGGATCGCCCCAGGGGCCGGAGCAGTCATAGACGCGGACTGGGTCGTTGATTTCGATTCGGCCGTTGAAGCTCTTTGTTGGCGAGAGGGTGATTTCGCGCACGGGAACGCGAATGCCGCGCGTGCCCTCAATGTAAACGCGGGTGCTGGCGGGCAGAGCGTCGCTGGAGTGCGGGGAGAAGGATTCTTCGGTGGCGATCATGGCGTGCAGTGAGTGTGAAAGTGGAAATGGACAGAGTTCTCACCACGGAAGGCGCTGCGCCCGCCCGCTTCCCTTCGCCGGTATGAGCCGGATCAGGTTCCATGGGTTCTCCTGCGTGTCAGGAAATCTCAGCCGGCTGACCCGGCACCCCCGCGATGTGGGGTGGAGCGTAGGACGACACGGCGAGGGAGAAAGGGGAAAGTGGAGCAGGGTATTCGCCCTCCAAGGACTCACCCCGATCCGGCGGCCGGCCGCGGCTCATATGCTAAAATTCTGGCAAATGACTTGACCGGAGAGCCTTCCCCGGCACTTATGCTGGAATTTTAGCACCCCACCACTTATGAAACACCGCTCGTTGAAAACTATCCGGCAGGCCCTCGCGCTTACGACAGCCCTTGTGATGGCGGGATGCACCAGTGTGGGCACCTCGTATCAGGCGATGAATGCCTACGGCGCCAGCGGCAGTCCCGCCGCCGCCGTGTCGAAGGCAAAACGCACGCCACAGGCCCCGGCGAGCATGGCGTTTGTGGTGACGTGCCCCCCGTCGCCGGGCATCGGTCTCTTCCCCGGGACGAGAGAGGCGGATTTGAGCAATGAATCCTACGCGAGCATCAAAGAGAATGGTTTCGTGCGCACCGCATCGCAGCCCGTGAGTACGTTTGGCGCGGATGTGGACACCGCCGCGTATGCCAATGTGAGACGGATCATTGACAGCGGCACCGAAGTTCCTGCCGGTGCAGTGCGGCTGGAGGAAATGGTGAATTATTTTCGTTACGATGATCCCCAGCCTGCGCCGGGCCAGCCGTTCGGCGTGAGAATGGAGACCGCCGAATGCCCGTGGGAACCCGGCCACCGGCTGATGAAAATCGCGGTGCGCACCCGGGATGTCGCGCCCGCCGCGCGGCCGCCGGCGAACCTCGTATTTCTCGTTGATGTCAGCGGGTCGATGGATGAGAAAAACAAACTGCCTCTGGTCAAGAAAGGTCTCCAGATCCTGACGGACGGCATGCGTCCGGAAGACCGGATCGCGATGGTAACTTA
>JANNVM010001265.1:0-3837 GCA_031414455.1 Verrucomicrobiota bacterium | reverse complement strand
ATCGCTACGGCGATCAGTTCCACATAGCGGGCCGCTTTGTTGTCGGATAACCGTATTTTGCCAACGAGTTGCGCCAGAGTGAGGCCCTCGACGTAGTCCAACGAAAAGTAATGCTCGCCCACCTGGACCCCCACGTCGTGGATCGCGACGATGTTCTGGTGCTGTAGAATCGCGGCGGCTGAAGCTTCGGTCCGAAAGCGCTGGACGAATTCCCTGCCAGCCAGCGGCCCCGCGAGGATCATCTTCACCGCCACGATACGATTGAGACTCCTGTGCCGCGCCTTGTAAACAACTCCCATCCCTCCCCGCGCGATTTCCTCAAGAAGATCGTAGTCTCCGAATGCTCCGAGGGGCGCATTCTCCACACCCGGCTGCAGCGACCGGAGATTGGCTGGGACGCTCGGCCCTTCCGCCTGGAAAACCTGGCTTTCGCCGTCGCTCATCTCCAGCGCCCCGTCGATGGCGCACTGCGCGCACAGGCCCTTCGGCCAGTACGACGGCAAAGGAGCCCCACACTCCGCACAATTCCTGGTATCTGACATACGTTTGTTTATTACAGGACAAAAACCGGCCAGGAGTTCCGAAAAAAGATCGAAAGGTTGCGATCAACCGCGCTCGCGACATAACAATGCCCGGAAATACCGCAACTCATTCTCGATCTCTTCGGGGCGCGTGACGGTGTGCGCAATCTCCTCGCGCAGCAATTCGCGGTGACGATACCTCATCCTTTGCAAGGCGGATTTGACGGCGGCCCCGGTCATGCCGAGGTCGTTGCCCAGTTGCGCGCAAGACCGGCCGCCGGGCTCGCGCGGCTGATAGTCCTGCAGCAATTCGAACAACGCGGCCTGGCCCCGCGCGGCGTATTCCGCGCGCAACCGGTCCAGCGCCGTTTGCAGAACGGTTTGGGCCCACCGGCGTTCAAAGACCTCGTCCGGCGTTAGATCATCCACCGGTTCGAGAAGATAACCATCTTCGCCCGCCGGCTCGTTCAGCGAAATGAACACCAGCCCGCCGCCTCGTTTTTGAGCCCCCGCCTTCCGCCGCTGTTCAGACAGAAAGTTCTTGAGGTACGCCAGCAGGAACGACCGGAACTTTCCCTCCTGGTGGTGGAGACGCTGGAGGTAGTCTCTTGTCAGCAACCGCGCGAAGAAATCCTGGGTTAGGTCCTGCGCCTCTGTCGCATCGTGTCCCTCGCGCCGGATGTAGGCATAAAGAGGCGGCCAATAAGTGCGGCATAACTTCTCCAGCGCGGCGGCCGTCCCGGAAGTGCCGCCCTGCTTAGCGGCCATTACGACGCTCCAGTGCGTCGTGGCGAACCATTGAACGGCACCCGGCGCAGGCTCCGGTACAGGATGGGTCATGGGTGCATGGTAAACTGTCTCCCGGCTCTGTCGATGAAATAAACGAAACTCCCTCAGATCTCAGAGCGCGACGAAGCGAGTGTGTCTTGCGTTGGTGGCGCATCGGCAGATGTCGCATTCCGGCTCTTTGTCAGATTTTGAACACTGACTCCAGTTCCCCCCAGTTCCCCCCAGTTCCTCACGGCGTTCGGAGGCGGTAGAAACGGGCAGGATAATTCGTCCACTGGGGATCGCTGAAATTGGACGTGCCGCCGGTGAGAGTGTGGGTTCCCACCGGGGTCCAGACGGCCAGGTCCGCGGAGGCTTCCACTACGACGACCAGGCCGCTGGTTCCGATAATGGTGAAGCCGAATTGACCTGCACGCACGCCGAAGCTGGCATCGCTGCTCAGTACCTGGGGATTCCAGAGGACCGCTGGACGACCGCCAAACGTCGGGCCCCAGCCCGTGGTTCCCGGCAGGTAATAGACGATCGCTTTGTCGGAAGATGTGAACACATCACCACCAGGAAGGCTGGGGGTGTTACCCTTGAAATAGACTGCTGTCAGGCTGGTGCAGCCATGGAACGCAGAGCCCCCTATGGTGTCGACGCTTTTGGGGATCGTGACGCCAGTCAGGCTGGTGCAGCCAGAGAACACCTCGCCCTCGATGCTGGTGACGCTGTTGGGGATCGAATGGCTACCGCACCGTCGAAACAGTTGCCTCCCGTGATGGTGATGGCGCCGTTAATGGTGGTGTATGTGAATTGGGCTTGCACCACAGCGGGCAGCGTCAACAGCAGCAGCAGCAGCAGCAGCGGGAGCAGGCTTGTTACGCAGGCGGTTCTGACAGAAAACTGGTTTTTTGACGCAGCGCAACGGAGAGAGAATCGGGGATGTCCGAATAGCGCAGCCCCGCCATTTGCGGGACGGAGGGTGGACGGTATGGCTGGTGTGGCTGGTTTCATAGCGGCTCTTTCTGTTTGTGTTTTCCTGACGGTTAAACTTCCGTTGTTGATTGGTTTCTGATCTGAAAGGAATTTGCTTTTTGCGGGTGGCGTCGTTGGCGGGATCCGGAACGGGGAGAGAGGGGGTCTGGTGCCGCCGGCCCGGCGGCAACTGGATAGATAAGGCTCGCCGGGCCGGCGAGACCACATTCCTTCGCAGCCATTCCCGAATTTAGGCTTACTTCAGCGCCGCGCGATAGAGGCGTCGCGTGTCGCTGGCCTCGCCCGGTGCGGGGAAGGTCACCGTGCCGCCTGGGTCCGTGACTGTGACCGTGAAGTTGAGAAGGCTATTCCAGTTAGTCAAATCAGTCGAAGTCTCGATGTCGTAGCGGGAGCCTTGCTTGCCGGTCAGGGTCAGTTGCAACTGGCCATTCTCCCGTTTTGGGACCAACTGCGGCTCGCCGCCGGGCTCGGTCACGGTGAGGAATAGCCCGGACGCTACGTCGTGCAACTCCTGCACGGTGCCTGATGGCCATTCGATGCGCACGAGGTCCGCGTTCGTCGCGTCGCCGAGGCCGAAGTGCGCCTCCAGGCTCCCGCCGGTGCGACCGTCAGATGAGGCGATCTGACGCAGTTGCCAGCGGTCCTGGCCGGCGTAATGCGCCTTCACCCTTACTTTGGCGCCAATCCCGGCTCGATTCGAGACGGTGCCGACCAACCGGACCTTGAGCCAGCGGTTCGAGTTGCCGTTGTTGCGATAGAGGAAGTTGATTTCTGGGATTATTGGCAAACCATCGAAGTTAGGGTCGTTGGCGACGAAGAGGTCCAGGAAACCGTCATTGTCGTAATCGGCCCATGCGCAACCGATCGAGTGGCCCTGGTCGTTGACAAGGCTGCCGCTGAGGATTTTCTCGAAGGTTCCGTCGCCGTTGTTATGAAAGAGGTAGTTGTCGAGCCCGCCGTTGCCATAAAAACCGTTCGCGACGAAGAGATCGAGGAAACCATCGTTGTCGTAATCGCCCCAGGCCGGTCCATAGGTGTCAGCGTTTTCGTTTACCGGGGGCCGGTTGGTGATATTCTCGAACGTGCCACCGCCCTTGTTCCAATAAAAAAGGTCCCGCCGAGAGGGGAAGTTGGAAACGAACAGGTCGAAGAAACCGTCGTTGTCAAAGTCGCCCCAACTTGCCCCCGCAGAAGCGCTGACGTCGAGGGAGAAGGGGCCTGTGGTCACGCGGGTGAGAATGCCGTTGCCGTCATTCCGATAGAGAAAGTTCTTGTTACCGTTATGATGAACGGTGAAGAGGTCCAGGTCTCCATCATTGTCGTAGTCGGCCCACGCAGCCTCGGCGCCGTTGGATCCGAGCGTGGCGATCCGTCCGAAGTTCGTGCCGCCAATATTTCGATAAAGATAGTTGCTTCCGGTATAATTGGCCACGACCACGTCCAGAAAGCCATCGCCATCGTAGTCCCCCCAGGCCGCTCCATGAAACCCGCCGGCATCTGTAAGAATACTCCCCGTAACAGCAGGGGATGGTTGACTAAAAGTCCCATC